>SLCJ01000162.1 GCA_007125835.1 Verrucomicrobiales bacterium
CCTTCGAGGATGCCGGGGATTTCCCGGAACTGACGTCGCACTTCGTCGACCATGCGGCCGGCGGCGCGGCCCACTGCCTGGATGGTGAATCCACAGAACAGGAAGGCAACCATGGCGCCGAGGAACACGCCGGCGAGCACCACGGGGTTCAGGAGAGTCACATTGTAGTGAAACATGAAGTCCTGAAGCGAGGCGTCGCGCAGGGTGATGCCGGTTTCGCCGAGAAATTCCTGTCCTTGGCTGATCAGCTCGACGCGGATTACTTCGATGAACGAGGCCAGGAGGGCCAGCGCGGTGAGCGCGGCGGAGCCGATGGCGAATCCCTTGCCGGTGGCGGCGGTGGTGTTGCCGAGGCTGTCGAGGGCGTCGGTGCGGTTGCGCACTTCGGGGCCGAGTCCGCTCATTTCGGCATTGCCGCCGGCATTGTCGGCGATGGGGCCGTAGGCATCGCTGGCCAAGGTGATGCCGAGGGTGGAGAGCATGCCCACGGCGGCGATGGCGACGCCGTAGAGGCCCATGGTCAGGTTGTTGAAATCGAAACCGGAGGCGCAGAGGAATGACATCACCGTGCCGACGGCAACGGCGATGACCGGTATGGCCACCGACATCATCCCCACCGCGACACCGCCAATCAGCAGGGTGGCGGCTCCACCCTCGGCCTGGGCGGCGATCGACCGGGTGGGTTTACTGGCGCTCGATGTGCTGTATTCCGTGGCCCGTCCGATCACCAGGCCGGTGCCGAGGCCGATGATCACGGCAAACCACAAGCCCCACGCATTTTCCAGGCCGAGCATGAGGAAAATCCCAAGGGCAGCGGGCACGATCAGCGCCGAGCTGACGTGAACACCTCGGGAGAGCGCGGCGAGCAATTCCTCCTGCGAGGCCCCCTCACGTGCTTTCACAAAACGCATGCCGACAATCGAGAAAATGATGCCTGCGGCAGCGATCAGAAGGGGTGCGAGCACGGCCTTGCCCTGTTCCACTCCGGCGTTCAGGTAGGCGGCGGCCCCGAGGGCGCAGGCGGCGAGGATCGACCCGCAGTATGATTCGTAGAGGTCGGCACCCATGCCGGCCACGTCGCCCACGTTGTCGCCCACGTTGTCGGCGATCACCGCCGGGTTGCGCGGGTCATCTTCCGGAATGCCCGCCTCTACTTTGCCAACCAGGTCGGCACCGACATCGGCCGCCTTGGTATAAATTCCGCCGCCGACCCGCGCAAAAAGCGCCTGCAGCGAAGCGCCCATACTAAAGGTGATCGCGGTGGTGGTGACAACCATCAGCCTCTGGCCGGCCTCCGCACCCTCTTCCGGGTGGGCGAGCCAGAGGATCATCATCCACACGGCCACATTGAGCAGGCCGAGGCCCACTACGACCAGGCCCATCACCGCGCCGCCGCGGAAGGCGACGCGGAGTCCGCCGCCCAGCGAAGTGGAGGCGGCGTGGGCGGTGCGCGCCGATGCGGCCGTGGCCGTGCGCATGCCGAAGTATCCCGCCAGCGCGGAGAAAAACCCGCCGGAAAGAAACAGCCAGGGCATCCAGGTGGCCTGCAGGCCGAAGACCCACGCCATGACCATGAACAGCGCACCGAGAACGCCGAACACCACAAGCATGACCTTATATTGTTGCTTGAGGTAGGCCATCGCCCCCTCCCGCACATGCTCCGCAATCTCCTGCATGCGAGCGGTGCCTTCACTGTGCCTCATTACATCGCGGTAAAAAAACCAGGCGGTGGCGAGGGCGATGATCCCCGCGGCCGGGGCGAACCAGAATAAGATATCATTCATTCTTTATTGGATTGTGACTTATATTAAACTTGTAATCTTTTCTTTTGCTGAGTCGGGGCTGTGAATCTGGTCAGTCCATGCTGACGATGAGGGCGGAGCGCCACCATTCGCGGTGGGTGGTTTCGAGTTCGGCCACGGACGGCAGCGGGTAGTAGAGGAGGTTGTCCTTGTCGCCGACAAAAAACCCGTTGCGCACGGTGCGGAACAGCAGCTCGCGATCAAGATGGCGGCGCACCACCTTGGTCTGCTTCTCCTTGTCGCGGTCGAGCAGCGTCAGGCAGTTGCGCAGGTGCTCCATCGTCCGATAGGGCAGGTTGTGCGGCGTGGCATTCTCGGGATCGTCGGCCAGTTCGTCGAGGGCCATTTCGGCAAATGCGAGCTTGGGCAGGGAGATGGGGTGTTCTCCGGAGGTGAGAAGCCGGCAGAACGGTCCCGCAGCAAGCCGGCTGACCACCCGAGGTTTGACCGGGGCGAGCTGTTGATACATGTGGAAGCGTCCCCCGTTTTCCGGGATGTCGGGGCTGGAGTCGACTCCCAGAACCCGGCCGTCGTCGGTGGCCAAATATAGGCGCCCGATCGCCGCGAGCGGCAGTTTTTCGAGCACCCGGTAGATGGATATATAGACCGAGCGCTTCGGGTCGGCTTCGGTGGACTCTTCGACGCACCGCTTGAATGCCCTTTCGACGTCGAAACCGGCCTCAGCAGCCGCCTTGGCGTCGACATCAAAAAAGATGGCCTGGCCGCGCATCTTGCCATGCAGGCCAACAGCCAGGTAGCTGCCATAGGCGGCCGGCTCCAGGGTCGAGGCCACGAGGGACTCGGGTATCAAACTAAGGTAGAGACGTGGTTGGAACATATGGAAGGGTGGGTGGTGGTTGTTCGGAAGGATGGACCCTCATTGTATCCGGGCACACCCCGGATGCGCAAGCCGCGGTGGCGAAAATCGGAAAATAAGCGTGATAAAGGCGCGATTACGACATGTTTGGGCCGCTTTTCCCTCGCGGCCGGGGAGCCGGAGGCGGAGAGAAAAAAAAATGCGAAAGCCAGAGAATTGTTTTGACAGCGTGGGCTAGCACGCTAAATTATGGACCGCTTTTCTCCCGAGCCGGCCGGAGCACTGTCGCGGATCTTCCCTCTCTATCAGAGGCGGAGAGCTTGCGCGGCTTTATGTCTGGAAGGGGTAGAGTGGACCCGCCGACGGCAATGCTCTTGTAGCTCAGGGGTAGAGCGCGTCCTTGGTAAGGACGAGGTCACGGGTTCAAATCCCGTCAAGAGCTCCAGGCAGAAAAAGAGAAACGACACGAAAATCTCCCAAACGAGAAAATAAGCAACCCAACCCAAGCACGCCGTCTCCGGCGAAACCAAAATCGAAAATCATGGCCAAAGCAGCATTTGAACGCACGAAGCCGCACGTGAACGTCGGAACCATCGGCCACGTGGACCACGGCAAGACCACCCTCACCGCCGCCATCACGACGGTCCTTTCCTCGAAAGGCTTTGCTGATGTGCGCAAGTATGAGGACATCGACGCCGCCCCCGAAGAAAAAGCGCGCGGCATCACCATTAATACCGCCCACGTCGAGTACCAGACCGACAATCGCCACTACGCGCACGTCGACTGCCCCGGCCACGCCGACTACGTCAAAAACATGATCACGGGTGCCGCCCAGATGGACGGTGCGATTTTGGTGGTCAGCGCTGCCGACGGTCCGATGCCGCAGACCCGCGAGCACATTCTGCTGGCCCGCCAGGTCGGTGTGCCGGCGCTGGTGGTTTTCCTCAACAAGTGCGACATGGTCGACGACGAGGAACTTCTCGACCTCGTGGAAATGGAAGTTCGCGAGCTGCTCAGCTCCTATGATTTCCCGGGCGACGACATCCCGATTATCCGTGGCTCCGCCCTCAAGGCGCTGGACGGCGACGCCGCCCACGTGGCCAACATCGAAAAGCTGATGGAAGCTGTCGACTCTTACATCCCGATGCCCGAGCGCCCCATCGATCAGCCTTTCCTGATGCCGGTCGAGGACGTGTTCTCGATTGAGGGACGCGGCACCGTGTGCACCGGCCGTGTCGAGCGCGGCATCGTCAAGAAGATGGAGGAAGTCGAAATCATCGGCATCCGCGACACACAGAAGACCACCGTCACCGACATTGAAATGTTCCGCAAGCTGCTTGACGAAGGCCGCGCGGGTGACAACGTGGGCCTGCTGGTCCGCGGCCTGAAGAAGAATGACGTCGAGCGCGGCCAGGTGATCGCGAAGCCCGGCAGCACTTCGCCGCACAAGAAGTTCAAGGCCGAAGTCTACGTGCTGTCCAAGGACGAAGGTGGCCGCCACACCCCCTTCTTCAGCAACTACCGCCCGCAGTTCTACTTCCGTACCACGGACGTGACGGGTTCGGTGGAGCTTCCGGAAGGCACCGAGATGGTGATGCCCGGCGACAACGTTTCGATTGGTGTCGAACTGATCACTCCCATCGCGATGGAGAAGACGATGCGCTTCGCCATCCGTGAGGGCGGTCGCACCGTCGGTGCCGGTCGTGTGGCCGATATCATCGAATAATTCAATTTCAACCCGCCCGTTCCGGTGGCGGGAGGGGGTTTCCCTCTCTCCCGCTCCGGGCCGGGTCGGCAAGCCCCCGTCGGATGCCGTCAGGCAACCTTCGGGGGCCATGCCGTCAAATCCCGAGAGGGCAGTAGCTCAATTGGTAGAGTAGCGGTCTCCAAAACCGTTGGTTGTGGGTTCGAGTCCCGCCTGCCCTGCCAGATTCAATCTCACCAGAAATCACCGCACCATGGCCAAAATCACCAAATTTCTCGGCGAAGTCCGTACGGAACTGAAAAAAGCGACTTGGCCGTGGGATATGCAGGAGAAAGGGTTCAAGCGTTTTCGCGAGTTGAGCGATTCCACGGTGGTGGTGCTCATCGCCACCCTGCTCCTGGGCGCGTATGTGGCTTTCTGGGACTTTATTATGCAGGGCTTCATGAGGGTGTTGATCTGGATGGCCGGATGATTTCCGCCGCCCCGGCCGCGCGATCCCAGCCGCCACCCACCGAACCTTCCCCGTCCCCTTTTCATCGACCGATCCTCCCCGCACGCATGTCCGCCCTACCCGCCCCCCGCGACCAATGGTATGTAGTCCATGTCCTCTCCGGACAGGAGCGCAAGGTCATGGAAAAATTGAAATTCCGCATCAAGGCGGAGGAAATGGGCGACCACATTTTCCAAGTGCTGATGCCTACCGAGATGGTGGCTGAGGTCAAGCGAGGCAAGAAAACCGAGAGCAAGCGCAAGTTTTTCCCCGGCTACCTGATCATCAACATGTGGCTTCTCAAGCAGGGCGAGACCGGAGCCACCGAACTGGTCGACAAGACCTGGTATTTCATCCAGGAAACCGACGGCGTGATCGGCTTCGCCGGCACACGCGACAAGCCGCTGCCCATGCGCCCGAAGGAGGTCGAGCAATTGCTGGCGCAGATCGAAGAGCGCGAGGAAGGAGCACGGCCCAAGGTGCTGTTTGAGGTCGGCGACGAGGTGCGTGTGGCGGACGGGCCGTTTGAAAGTCAGACCGGCTACGTCGAGGAAATCGATCTCGAGCGCGGCAAGCTCCGTGTATCGGTCAACATTTTCGGGCGGTCGACGCCCGTGGAATTGGAGTTCTGGCAGGTCACCAAGGAGCCCTGAGAGCCGCCGGATCCACCCAGCCCCCCCAACAAAACCCAACCGCGAACCCAACACACCATGGCAAAGGAAGCCGTCAAACAAATCAAACTGCAAATCGCCGCCGGACAGGCGAACCCATCACCGCCCGTGGGCCCGGCCCTCGGTCAGGCCGGCGTGAACATCATGGGTTTCTGCAAGGAATTCAACGCCGCGACGCAAAAGCAGGCCGGCGACATTCTGCCCGTAATCATCACGGTCTACAAGGACAAGAGTTTCTCCTTCATCACCAAGCAGCCGCCGGCCTCGAACTTGCTCAAGAAGGCGGCGGGGATCGCCTCTGGCTCCGGCGAGCCCCACAAGACGAAGGTCGCCACCATCACTCGTGCCCAGCTCGACGAGGTGGTCAAGAGGAAGATGCCCGACCTGAATACCGATGATCCGGATGCCGCTGCGAAGATCCTTGCCGGCACGGCCCGCCAGATGGGCATCACCGTCGAAGGCTGAACCAGCCATACTGCCTGCTTTTCCGAACGGCGGGCACCGCAAATCAATGTCCTCATTCCCCGGCTCCGCGCCGGGGGGCTGGAGACCGAGACAAGAAAACCAAACACAAGCAGGAGGGCGCGAGCCCGCTGGCACTGCACCAAAACCATGTCGAAAAAACGAAGCAAAAGATACCGCCAGGCCGCCGAAATGGTGGATGCCACCAAGGCCTATCCTCTCACCGAAGCCGTCGAACTGCTGCGCAAGCTGCCTACGCCCAAATTCGACCAAACCGTGACAATCTCCTTCCGCATGGGCGTCGACCCGCGCAAATCCGACCAAATGGTCCGCGGCACCTGCCCATTGCCCCATGGATCGGGCAAACAGGTCACCGTCGCCGTGTTCGCCACGGGAGCCGCCGCCGACGCCGCCCGCGAGGCCGGGGCCGAGCATGTTGGCTTTGAGGACCTGATCGAGAAGGTCAAAGGCGGGTTCCTCGATTTTGACAGCGCCATTGCCACACCTGAGGCCATGGCGGAAGTCCGCAAGCTAGGCCGCGTGCTCGGTCCCCGCGGCCTGATGCCCAACCCGAAAACGGGTACCGTCACCGACGACACCGCAGCCGCCATCAAGGCCGTCAAGGCCGGACAGGTCGACTTCAAGCTCGACCGCAACGGCAACATTTCCGTGACTGTCGGGCGCGCTGCCTTCACTCCCGATCAGTTGGTCGACAACGTGCGCGCCGTGATCGACGCCGTAATCCGCGCCAAACCGGCTGCCGCCAAGGGGAACTACCTTCGCGGAGCCACCCTTGCCGCCACCATGACACCGGGGATTGCCATCGATTCCTCCGAACTTCACCACTGATCCTCCACCAGCCCCATTCCCTTCCCCACATGAAAGCTGAAAAACAAGCCCTTCTTGACGACCTGCTCTCCAAGCTGGAGCAGTCGCCCTATTTCCTGGTGGCCGATTATCAGGGCCTTACGGTCTCCCACTTCGCCGAGCTGCGCAAGCGTCTCAAGGAGGTGGGCGCCGGCACCCGGGTGCTCAAGAACACCATGGTCAAACGTGCGCTGCGCGACGCCGGATTCCCCGAAATCGACGAACAGGCGCTCACTGGCCAGAACATGCTGATCAGCGGTGGCTCCGAAGCTCCAGCTGCCGCCAAGGTGCTGAAGAATTTCACCGCCGAATTCAAGAAGCCGGTGATCAAGGCGGGGCTGCTCGACGGCACGCCTCTCGATGCCGAGGGTGTCAAAGCCCTCGCCGACCTGCCGTCCCGCGAGGAACTGCTGGCCAAGCTACTCTCCGTCATCAACGCGCCGGCGACCCAATTGGTCCGCACCATCCAGGAGCCAGCGGGTTCCCTTGCGCGCGTGCTTCAGGCCAAGGCCGACAAAGACTGAAAAACCCGCTCCCCCCCCCAACCCCACACGAAAACAAGAATTTGATCCCGAGGACGGTCCGGCCCAACCGGGCAGGACCGGCTCTGAAATCCAACCCAAATGGTTCCTCGTCGGCAACGCGGCCGCGTAACTGAAATCGACCGGGGCTCCGGTCGGCGACGACACCGAAGGATACTACTACCATGGCAGACATAACAAAAATCGCAGAAGAACTGGGCAAGCTCACCGTCCTTGAGGCGGCCGAGCTGGTGAAGAAGTTGGAAGAAGAATGGGGTGTCAGCGCCGCCGCTCCGGTGGCCGTTGCCGCCGCCGGCCCTGCCGCCGCAGGCCCGGCAGCCGAAGAGAAGACCGAATTCGACGTCATGCTCACCGGCCCCGGCTCCAACAAGATCGCCGTCATTAAGGAGGTCCGTGCCCTCGTGCCCGGACTCGGCCTCGCCGACGCCAAGAAGATGGTGGACGAATCCGAGAGCAAGCCCGCAGCCATCAAGGAAGGCGCCAGCAAGGAGGAAGCCGAAGAGCTTAAGAAGAAGCTCGAGGCGGCCGGTGCCAAAGTGGAAGTCAAGTGACCGAAGCTTTTCCCGCTCCGGGTCCGGGTCCTCCCCGGGCCCGGGGCATTTTCCTCCTTACATTTTCCCAAGGCGGCCTCCCGGGCCGCCGGCCCGACCAAGCGGGCTCATCAACCACACCCCTGAAAACCCGCGCCACTTTCCCGCCTTTGCAAGCCACACCAACGCGGAACTCCGTCCATTCCAAGGGCCGTACTCCAGGCAATCCGCATGGGGAACGGCCTTGTTATGCCTGAGGGCGCGCGCGCTTCCCTCCTTTTCCGGGATTTTTCCCTCCACGCCAACCCAACCGTAGCCACCCAAACACCATGTCTGTTCGCGAATACTTCGGCCAAATCAAAGAGGTCATCGAGCCGCCCAATCTCATCGAAGTCCAGCTTCGGTCGTACAAGGAGTTCCTGCAAACGGGTGTTCCGCCGGAGAAGCGAGAGGACCTGGGCCTGCACTCGGTGCTTAAGGAAGTGTTCCCAATCGAGAGCTACGACGAGAAGGTCAAGCTGGAGTATATTTCGTACGAGGTGGCGGAGCCGAAACTCACCGCCTTGCAGGCCGTCCAGGAGGGCGAGACCTTCTGCGGAGCGCTTTACGTCACCCTCCGCCTCACCGACGAGACCGGTTCTCGCGAGGAGCGCGTCTACATGGGCGAACTGCCACTCATGACCCGCCGCGGCACGTTCGTGATCAACGGAGCCGAGCGTGTCGTGGTCTCCCAGCTGCATCGATCGCCGGGTATCTGTTTTGAAACCGAGCGCCACCTCAACGGCAAGCTGCTTCATTCCTTCCGCATCATTCCCGACCGCGGAACCTGGCTGGAAGTTCAGTTCGATACCAACGACCTGCTTTACGTCTATCTCGACCGCCGCCGCCGCCGCCGCAAGTTCCTTGCCACCACCTTCCTGCGAGCCCTCGGTTTCGGCGCCAACCGCGACATCGTCAAGGAATTCTACCCGATTGAGAAGCTCAAGCTTGCCGGGGCCGACGACGAGGAAATGCTGGCGGCCCGCATGCCGATTGAAGACGTCGTCGACGGCGACGTGGTCGTCGCCCGCGCCTTTGAATCGCTCAACCCGGGCATCGCCGCTGAACTGGTCGCCCTCGGCCACAAGTCCATCGAGGTGATCGAGGCCTCCGAAGAAGAGCTGCTGATCAAATCGCTGAAAAAGGATCCCGCCACCAACGAGGACGAGGCGCTCAAGGACATCTATCGGCGTCTGCGCC
>SLCJ01000034.1 GCA_007125835.1 Verrucomicrobiales bacterium
ATCCTTGGTGGCCTTGGATCGAGACACCGTAGCCGCGCGGCGCGGGCAGGGTGCCCGCGGGACGCCATTCTTCCGCGCCGGGATCGAGAGCGAGGACGCTGGTCTCGACGACCCGCGGGCCGCCGTCCCAAGGCATGCCACTGGGGAAATGCGCGCCGCCGGCCACCAGCAGCGTGCCATCGATTTCGCCGGCAAAGGCCCCGCCCATACCCGTGCCCTCTGGCATTGCCGGGAGGTCGCGCCATTCGATCCCGGCATGGGCGGCACCGATGGGGACGAGCAGGAAAAGGGCGACGGCGAAAAAGCGGGTCATGGAGGAAGTTTCACCATCGCATCACCCAGCTATCGTGCAAGGCATGGGGGCATGCGGCCCACCGGTCCTTTCGGCCTACCAGTTCGCCTTGACATATCGAAGCAAAGCAGGCATCCGTGAGGGATGGAAAAAGCGCTGATGCCGCGAAAAGAGAGTTTGGTCGGGGAGTGCGCGCGGGTGCTGGCCTTGCGCATCCGCCGCCGCGAGTGGGATGGCGACCTGCCGGGCGAGCGCCGTCTGGCCGAATTGCTGCAAGTGGGCCGCGATACCATCCGCGCCGCCCTGGTGGAGCTTGAGCATCAGGGATTGCTTGAGCCCGCGCGCCCGGGAGCTCGGCGGCGCATTGCCCTGAACAACGGCCAGGCCAAGCCGCGCCGCCCCCAGGCCCTGAAGGTGGGCCTGCTTTCGCCCGTTCCCTTGGAGCGGATGTTGCAACCTTTGCTCGTTGAGATCGACCACATTCGCGGCCTGCTGGCGGCGCGCGGGGGCGCGTTGCATGTGTTTTCGCCCTCTTGGTTTCACAGCCCCCACCCCGCAAAGCAGCTGGACCGTCTTATCGCTGCGGAGAATTGCGCGGTTTGGATTCTCGTTCGCTCAGGGCGATCGCTTCAGACCTGGTTCGAGGAGCACCGCCTGCCCTGCCTGATCCGTGGCTATCCGCAACCGGGAATCCAACTCACCCACATCGATATCGATTGGCAGGCGACCGCGCGTCACGCCGCCTCGACATTGTGGCGGCTCGGCCACCGCCAGGTCGGCATCATGGTCCCCCCCCAGTCGCTGGGCGGTGTGGCGGCTGCCGTCGCCGGAGCACGCGAGTTTGCAGAGACGGAAAGTGGATTCTCCATCATCGAACTTCCCGAGGATGGCTCGGCAAACGGCGTGGTGAAAATGTTTGAGAGGATGCGTCGCTTGCGTGTGCCGCCGACGGCATTGATTGCGATCCGCCCGCGCCAGGTGGCCACGGTGCTGGGGTGTGCGGCCCGCGCGCGGCTCCTCGTGCCCGAGGATCTGAGTCTGGTGTCGCTGGGTCGCGAGCCGTTCCTCGAGCAGCTGGTGCCGTCGATCTCGGGCTACCACCTCGACCCGGCCGCGGTGGCGCGGCAGGTGGTCAGGCGGCTCAGCCAACTCTCGGATGGCGGCGGCGTCACGGCCAACCCATGGCTCACCCCCGACCTCGTCAAAGGCGACTCCATCGCCCGGCCAAACAAGTAGGCCTTCTTCACCTGACGCCAATGGGTAGAGTTTTCTGGGATATGGTATGAGGCCAACAATCCTACGAATCGATTTCGATATCAATTTTCAACTGGTCCACGGGCGAATTTTTGGGTGGAAGCCAAGTTCAAAGTGGCATGATGTTTGGTCAGGCTAGGTTGATTGGGGAACGCGGGCGTTGGTGTCGATGGCATTGATTACCGAGCGCGCAATTCGCATCGACATGTCCTGGTATGTCCTTTTGGTGAGAGCGGCGCAATGGGGAGTGATCAGGACATTAGGGTGCTGGCATAGCGGGTGGTTGTCGGGGTCGCCGGCTTCGGGGTCGAAGCCGTCGGCGGCATACCCCGCGAGCTGCCCTGAATCCAAAGCTTCTCCAAGTGCCTGATGATCAACGTGGGCGCCGCGGGCGGTATTGATCAAGTAACTTCCCCGGCGCATGGCCTTAAGTTGGCGATGTCCGATGAAGTGGCGGGTTTCACTGGTCAAGGGGATGTGCAGTGAGATGATGTCGTTGGTGGCGAGCAATTCATCGAGCCCGACTTGTCGGTAATTGCTTGGTTTGGGGCGGTGATTCCAATAGCTGACTTCGAGCCCGAGGCTGGCCGCCTGACCCGCCAGGCGTGCGGCGATAGCCCCGAAGCCGACAAGCCCGAGTTTCTGCCCGAAGAGGTCATTGCCCCGGTATTGGTTTCGGCTATCCCAATTATGCTCTTTCACTGCTTGGGTGAGGCGGGGCAAATCGCGCACCAAGGCGAGCATGAAGAACAGGGCTTGTTCGGCGACGGCGATGGTGGTTGCATCGGGCACGTTGAGCACCTGGATGCCTTTTTCCCGGCACGCGGCGAGATCAAAATTATCCAAGCCGACGCCGCAGCGCGCAGCTACTTGCAGGCCATCGAGCTGATCGAGCAATTCTTGATTCACCTGGCCCTTGCCGCGTGTGATGAGTGCGACAAAGGGGCCTTGCTCAATGGCATGGGTCCAGACATTCGGGTCGCTGAGGTGGACGAGCTGATACCGACTGGCGAGCAAAGCCTCGGCAGACGGCTCGATGGTCTCCAGCATGAGAATTTTCTCTGCAAATGACATTGATTCCTTGTATTTGGCGGAGTGAAATGCGGGGTGCCAGGCTACTTATGATAGAGGGTGCCTCCCTCGCCACGAGTGCCGCGGGCGTCGTTGCGCCCCGAGACAAACACATCGCCATCTTGTTGGAAAAAATCCTTGTCTGCTTCAATTGCAGGATCAAGCGCGTAGCCGGGAGGGGCTGAAAACTCAAGTAAATTTCCGGCAGGATCCCGGGCAAACATTTGCAACGCGCCATCGGCAAGCCTGCGAACCTTTCCCCATGCCTCGACTTCAATGCAGTTGAGGCTCTTGAACCGATGGAAAAGCGAATTGAAATCGCAACTGACAAAGCAGACATGGCCTCGGTAACTCGGTTGGTCGGGCCACTCACTGAGATGCAATTGCTGCTTGTCGTTGATCCTGAAAAACTCCACCGGGTAATCAAAATCAAGCGAGGGAAGGGACTCGAGGCCGAGTTCCTCACGGTAAAATTGCGTTGCGGTCTCGAGATTGTCGACGATCAGAGTCACATGATTTATACTTAGAATTTGCGCGCGCATATTTTTGAATGTGGTTTTTGCTTTCAGGGTGTTGTTTTCACTGAGGTTGGGGAGCGACAATGCTGTGGGCAGGGCGGCGAATTGGATTCACGGGGGAGGAAGGGGACTTTGGCTTCAGGTCGGCACGGAAAACTCGTTGACGAACTCGCGATTCAGGGTCAGGCCGAGGCCCGGACCCGAGGGGCAGGAGATGTTACCTTGAGGATCGCATGCGGTGGCTTCCTCGACCAGGTCATGCAGCAGGGGATTGGCGCCAAGGGAGAATTCGAGAATAATGGCGGCGGGGCTCGCAAAGGCGACCGCCAAAGCGGCACGAAAAGAAAAGGCGGAGCCCCAGCAATGAGGTGCGAGAGCGACCTGAAAGCTTTCGGCGAGAGCGGCGATTCGTCGCATTTCCGTGATGCCGCCCACAATCGCTGGGTCTGGCTGAAGCACATCGGCTGCGCTAGCCAGCAGCGCATCGCGCAAGTCGAAGCGGGTGAATTCACTCTCGCCTAACGCGATAGGGGTGGCGGTTTGCAACCGCACCTCCGCAGTGCCGGACAAATTGTCCGCTGAGCATGGCTCCTCGAACCAGAACAGGTCAGCCTGTTCGGTGAGTTGGCAAAATCGTTTTGCCTCGGCGGTGGAGAATGTGCCGTGAGCGTCGACCATGAGTTTGACATCATCGCCGAGGGCCTCGCGGGCAGCCCAAACGCGTTCGGCTGACCGGCGCGGGCTGCCATCAATCACTCCAACGCGCATTTTCACTCCGCCGAAGCCCTTGGCTGTGTAACTCAGCAGTTGTTCGCCGATCTTTTCCCTGTCGGCCCAGCCGCCCGAGGCATAGGCTGGCATCGCCTGCCGGCATGCCCCCCCAAGAAGTTCTGTGACGGAGCAATTCAAACGTTTGCCAAGTATGTCCCACAGCGCGGTATCGATGGCGGAAATGGCGCAGACGTGGAGGCCGCGCCGCCCCAGTGTTGGGAAGGTTCGGCCCCGACTTACTGCATAATGGTCGCGGGTGCCATTGTAGAGTTTTTCCCAAATGCGGCTGATGTCACTTGGATTCTCATCCACAAGAAGTGGGGCGAATTCGTGGTTGATGCAGCTGGCGAGAGCTGCGCAATCCCCGCTTGAGCCGACCGCGGCCTTGGCTTCGCCATGGCCAACCAGCCCCTGTGCGGTATGAATTTCGACCAGCACGCAGTCAAAAGACTGAATGCGGCCAAAGTCCGAGACGTGTTGGTTCTCAGTGGCTATGGGGCAGCGCAACCAATGAGCAACCACCTTTTTAATTTGATCGTGCATGGCGAATGTCGAACGGGGCAAGGCAGGGCTGTTCTGCGCCTGAAGGCGTGGCTTGTTGGGGATGTGTCGAATGGGGAAGCTGATTCAGGGGGTGAGTGTTTGCAGCTCCCGACGCAGAAAATCGATGGATTGTTTGGTTAGCCAACTGAACCATTCTTCACTGAGGGCGCTGGATCCGTGGTCTTCCAGGAATTTTTTCTGTTCTTCGCTGAGGCCCTCGGGCTCATGGTCAATCGAGTTTGGGTAGGGGTTGGCGGGAGTCCGGTCGACCGGCGGAGAGAATTCGACGGAGAGCGGGCCCCGATAGTCGACCGCTTTAAGCGTTTTGAGAATGAGCGGCCAATCGATGTGCCCTTGTCCCGGTGCCATTCGATTTGAATCTGAAACATGGAAATTGATCAGACGATCGCCGACTTCCTGAATTGCACCGACCAGGTTTTCTTCCTCGATGTTCATGTGGAAGATATCGAGGCAAACCCCACACCGCGGACCCACCTGTTCGGCCAGTGCGAGAGCCTGCGCGCCACGGTTGATAAAGTAGGTCTCGAAGCGGTTGATGGGCTCGATTGCGAGCTGAACGCCGAGGGGTTCCGCGTAGGCATCGATTTCCTTGAGGGCGGCAACAGCCCATTCCCATTCCTCATCGGGGGTTGCATCCGGCACCAATTTGCCCACAGTGCCGGGAACCACGGTCAGTTCGCAGCCGCCGAGCTGGTGAACCAATTGAGCGCAGTCCTTCACATACTGGATTGATCGGCGACGCTGATCCGAGTCCTTGGCGAGCAGGTTTCTCTCCTCCAACATAAGGGTAACTGATCCGAAACATGTCATCCCGGCTTTGTCGAGCAGCTGCCGAATATGTCCAACGTCATGTTTTTCAGGCTCTCCTGAAATTTCGATTTGGTCGAATCCTAGTCGGGCCAGCCTTTCGATTGTCATTTCGATCGGCTCGGCGCGCATCCAGTTATGCATGGCAATTTTCATGATTCGCGAATGGGGGGCTTGCTTTTTACGTGATCAGTAGACCCAGGGCCTTGTTTCATGAGTCAAGTAACCGACACCCATACGCCCTGTCAAATCTGCATTTTGCATTTTCCCCGCCGGTTTTCGCCGCCCCAGGTCGAGGCCGCTGCTGCCCCGGGTAAGCCGCCACCACCTCCGCCCGGAATTTGGGACTGGTGCAAACACCCTGCCGCCAGCTTCCCTCTTGAGTTTCGCACCCACCTCGAAGCCGCCCGTCTGAATCTGATCCCATTCCACCATCCGATACGCGACTCCGCCGCAAAACCAAATGACATAAGGGGGCGCGTTGACCGCTTGCGGGGGGCATACCATTTACCCTCCGCAGATGACGAGATCTTTCCGGCGCGATTCCGGCGTGACGTTCAGCTCGATCAACTCGCCATCCTTCAATCGGCCGCTGACGGTCGTTTGCTGTGGGGCGTGCAGCTTGAAGTCGACATCCCAGTCGCGTGGCCAGGCCGGGAAGAGGCGGATCTCGTCGCCGATGGTCTGCATTAGCATCTCCTGTAGGCCGAGCATACCGGAGCCGCCCCAGTTGTGATCGGGCACCCAGTCGTGACCAGGCCCCCAGAAGGTTGGGAAGCGGCGGGGGCTGTCGTCGAGCTTGCGGGAATTGAAGTTCATCGCGGCGTCGGTCATCCCCATGCGCGCGAGGAAGATTCCATCCTGATGCCAGCTCTGCACCATATCTTTCCGAAACTCGCCGTGTCGCCAGGTATTGCGGAAAATATGGAGGTGTTCATCGTCGGCGCCCAGCAGATTGAAGCGGTTGAAGGGGAAGAGCGGATAGAACTCGGGTTTTTCGACATTATGCCGGCGCATCCAGCTATCGGCTGGTCGAATCACGCGGTCGCCCTCCACTTCGCCATAAGAATGGGGGGGGATTGAGGCGAGGAACGCGCGGTAGTAGTCGCTGTCTCTCAGACCCAGAAGTTTCTCATCAAGCTCCAGCAGGCTTTCCAAACATGCCTTCAGGCCTGCGACGACATCGATCGGATTGGTCGCACCGCGGTATGTCTCGCATGCTGTCGATGGGAAAATGACGAGACGCCCGTCCTCATCGAGCTCTCTGCCGGAGCGCATTTCTTCGCGGCGACGATAGTGTTCATCGAAAAATATGAGCGAATTCTCGATGAACGGCATGTAGGCTGATATATCGACACCTGTGAAGCGGTGCAATTCGAGGATCATATAGGCGTGCTCGATTTGCGACGCCCAGTGATAGGAGATATAGCTGTTGGCCATCACCCCCTTTTCGACCAGGTCGTTATAGCCGCGATTGCCGTTTGCGCGCGGATCGCCGAAAGGAATCTCGGTTCCCCTGCCGCGGCGCCCGCTCTCCCAGCCGTAGGCAAACCCAGCCGAAATACCCGGCACGCCGATGTATTCGCTGTAGACCGCGCCGTCGTGATCAAAATTGGCGCGCACCCGGGCCGTGGCACCGGGCAGGGCCTTGCGGTAGAGCTCGATCTGCGGCAGGATCGCATCAAAATCGCCCGCCTTGAGCATCGGCCAGTGCAGCAGACGCTGGTTCTGGGCGGTAAAAACCCCGCCGCCCCACTGGCGCCAGTCGGGCCCGAAGCGGCTTCCGTGACCACCGACGAGATTGGCGTCGAAGGTGAAGTTGCCACCGTTGAATTTGGAGGGGTATTCGCCGTGGACGTTGCAGCCAAGCTGATAGCGGAAGAGATTGTAGTTGCGGCCGATGCGCCAAGAGCGGTTGCGCGGATCGGGGTTGTCGGGATTGATGACGATCCAACTGCGGGCCCAGAAATCGTGCCACCAGGCGAGCGTCCGCTCGAATGCCGCGGCGCGGTCTTCGGCGGATTTGCGAACCATTGCTTCCAGGGCCAATTTCCATTCCTCAAAGGTTTCGGTTTGATCGATATGCGTTACAACCCGTACGCTATGCCGCCGATCCGGTGCCTGCGAGGCTATATTCCAAGCCTTATAGGCGGTTTTCTGATAGACGCCTTCGGACACCCCGGCGGGGGCAAACCCGTCACCGAGGAGGAGTCCGCCAAAAGTGCGGTTGGCAAGGTCGTCAGTGATCTGCTCGCGAAAGTCCTCCAGTCCCTGCTGCTTGAGCAGTTTCTCGAGCAGCGTGTCCTCGGCCGGGTTGCGGTGATAGAAAAGCACGGCGCGGTCGGTGTGGGCGACGACATCTTTGCTCAGCACAACTTCCCCAGGATATTCGCTCAGTGATATGAATGAATGACGGCGAGCATCTTTGGAGGTGTGCTCGTCCTCAAGCCGCCAGTTTTCATATGATGCAACTGCGCCAACCGGTCGGTCAGACTCGATCTCGACGTGAATAATCGGCCGTTCGACCTCGACCCAGATCCGCACCAGAACCGTCAGCGGATCGCCTGCATGCTCAGCCTTTGCCTCGATTTCGACATGCCCCGCATGCAGCTTCAGCTCCTGGCGGAATTCAACCTCCGCCGATGCAAAGGGGTTCGGATCGAGCCGCAGGCGCAGGCGGCCGAGCTTGAGATACTCGTTCTGCTCCGCCAGACTCCCGCTGCGTTGCATATAGAAGAGGATTTCGCCGTCCTCGACCCAGACATTCAGCCCGATGTCGCCCCCGCCGCAGGGCATGGACTCGGATGAATTGCGGCTTTGCGTGTCCCAGACTATGTTATAGGAATCAAGCCGACTTGAATCGGCGAAGACAATTGTAGCCCATAAACTCGATATGAGCCCGCAGATCAAGAAAATATTTCGTTTCATTCCATAGTGAATCATAGCAAACCTCTATCCAGACCGTCTAAGATCTGACGTATTTCGGGTGGAGTCTTCTTTGATCGGGAGAGGGATTGCTCCGAATTCTGCTGGTAATTTGCTTTCTGCGCCGGGGGCCTGAAAGAGCCATTGGATCGGAGGGCGGGAAAATGGGGTGTGGAACAAAGCTGAATTATCGGCGACGGCGGACGAAGGCGAGTGCGCCGAGGAGGAACAGCGCGGCCACACTGGGTTCGGGGATCACGGTGAGCGTCACAAAATTGCCACCCTCGGTGCCGTCGCTGTCGTCATCGTAGCGGATCATCCACTCGTTGCTGAAAGCGGAGAACATCGAATCGTTTTCCAGCAGTGAGTTGTTGTAGGTGAAGAGACCGCCGTCCCAGAAGCCGTTGCTGTAGTCGATCAGGGCCAAGCGTGTGCCGACGGTCAGCAGGCTGCTGGTGGCGGCGAGGTCGTTGAGTTCGAGCACAGATCCCGAAGCGATGTTGAGATTGCCGTCGACCACCAGCCTGTCGGCAAGGCCATCGCCGGTATGGATGTCCGCCGCGTATGTCGAGGTCGCAGCGAAGGAGAGATTGCCGGCAACGGTAAGCGTGCCGATGCTGTTGCCCGGGGAGACGGTACCTGCCGCATTCACATTGCCGATGATACTTCCCCCACCTGCCAGGGTCTGCCCCTCGGCCAGCGTCCAGCCTCCGGTGACCGATGCCACGTCGAAGGTCGCACCTGCGGCCACATCGATCACCGCCGACTGGCTGATCGAGCCGGAGGTGCCCAAAGCAAGCACGCCGGCAGCGATGGTGGTGGCACCGGTATAGGTGTTGGCTCCGCTGAAGACCAGTGTTCCCGGACCATCCTTGGTGCGCGCGCCGCCACCCGAGATGA
>SLCJ01000121.1 GCA_007125835.1 Verrucomicrobiales bacterium
GACCCCGATGTCCTCGCCATCAAACAAATCCTCTACCGCACCGCCGGCGACAGCCGCATCCTCGATGCGCTCCTGCGCGCGGCCCAGGCGGGCAAACAGGTCACCGTGTTGGTTGAATTGCGGGCGCGCTTCGACGAGGCGCGCAACCTCGACCGCGCCGAAGAGCTGCGGCGCGCCGGCGCGCATATCCTCTACGGCGTGCGCGGATTGAAAACCCATGCCAAGGCGCTGCTGGTCGTGCGCAACGAGGGCGGGCGGCTGAAACGCTACGTGCACTTCGGCACCGGAAATTACAACGAAGCCACGGCCAGGCTCTATACCGATGTTTCCTACCTTACCGCGCGCACCGAATACGGGGCGGATGCCTCGGCCTTTTTCAACGCGGTGACGGGGCGCTCGCGCGAGGCCCCCTACCTCAAACTCGCCGCCGCGCCGCACACGCTGAAGACGCGGGTGATCGACCTGATTGCCTCGGAGACCGAGCGGGCGCTGCAAGGGTATCCGGCGCGTATCCGCGCAAAAATGAACAGCTTGCAGGACAGCGACGTGATCGATGCCCTCTACGAGGCATCGCAAGCCGGGGTGCCGGTGCAGCTCAATGTGCGCGGCATCTGCTGCCTGCGGCCCGGAGTGAAGGGGCTGTCGGAAAACATCGAGGTGGTTTCGGTGATCGACCGCTATCTTGAACACGCCCGCATCGCCATGTTCCACCAGGGCGGGCGCGACGAGGTCTACCTCTCGAGTGCCGACTGGATGGTCCGCAATTTGGAGAAACGCATTGAGCTGATGGTGCCGGTCGAGGACCCGGCGGCGCGGAAGCGTCTGGTCCGCTACCTGGCGGTGTGCTTCGACGACAATGAGAAGGCGCGGATCCTGCGCCCCGGTGGCGGGCATGAGCGTCGCAAGGTGGTCGCTCGCGAGAAGCGGGTGCGGGGGCAGCAGGTGATGTTCAAGGCGGCGCGCAAGGCGGCGAAGTCGGCGCGGCGGCATCTTGCCGAAGGGTTTGTGCCCCATGTGCCCAAGACCTGAGAAAGTGCCGGCGATGTGGGGCGATAGGGGCGGGAAAGGGGAGTTGAGGGCGGCGAGGTTGGCGGCCCCGGGCGCACCCGAGGCAAATCCGGCGATGGAAAGCGGGCGGGAACCGCGTATGGTCCGGGTGAAAAAGAAAGACGTAGGGGGGCGCGGCGTTCGTTTCCCTTGAAACCCCGAAATGCGGCGCGAATGTCGTCGCGGCCCACCAGCCCCTTCGCTTCGACCCTTCAACACTCCAACCCTCTCTCCCAAAACACGGAAACGATGACAATGATGACCACCACCCATGAAAATGTCCGCGCCGACGACGTGGCGGCGATCGACGAGCTAGGCCAGCTTTACCAACGCCTGAGGCTTGAACTCGGGCGCGTGATCATCGGCCAGGAAGACGTGATCGAGCGCCTCGCGATTTCGATTTTTGCCCGCGGGCATTCGCTGCTGATGGGGGTGCCCGGACTGGCGAAAACCCTGTTGGTCAGTTCGCTGGCCGAGACGATGAGCCTGAAATTCAGCCGCATTCAATTCACGCCGGACCTGATGCCAATGGATATCACGGGCACGGAAATTCTCCAGGACGACACGGTGAGTGGCGGGCGGCGTTCCTTTGAATTCGTGCATGGCCCGATTTTTGCCAACATCGTCCTTGCCGACGAAATCAACCGCGCACCCGCGAAAACACAAGCGGCGCTGCTCGAAGCGATGCAGGAGCGGCGGGTGACGGTGGTGGGGCGCACGTTCCAGCTCGATGCGCCATTTTTCGTGCTGGCGACGCAGAACCCGGTCGAGCAGGAAGGCACCTACCCGCTGCCCGAGGCGCAGCTCGACCGATTCATGTTCCTGATCGAGGTGGGCTACCCCGACGAAGAAGAGGAATTGCGCATCGCCCGCGAGACAACCGGGGGCGACCGCCCGGAATTAAGCCACGTGCTCGACGGCCCGTCGTTGCTGCGCTTCCAATCGCTGGTGCGGCGGCTGCCGGTGCCCGACCACCTTTATGAATACGCGGTGCGGATTGTCCGCCGCACGCGTCCCGACCTTCCAGAGGCCCCGGATTGGATCAAACAGTATGTGAGCTGGGGCGCCGGTCCGCGCGCCGTGCAATACCTGGTTCTCGGCGCAAAGGCCCGGGCCGCCCTGCAAGGCAGCTACATGGCGCGCCTCGAAGATATCGAGGCGGTGTCCGGGCCGGTGCTCACCCACCGCGTGCTGACCAATTTCGCGGCGGAGAGCGAAGGCATGAGCAGCAAGCGCATCGTCAGCAAATTGGTGGAGGAGACGCGCCAGAAGGCATGACGCTTTGCTGGCTTTCCACTGCACGGGTTGAGGATTTTCCGGCATGAGTGACTCCCTTTCCCATCGGGATTTGATTGATCCTAAGGTCGTGGCGCGTCTGGCGGCGCTGCCGCTGCATTCCCGCCTGCCAATGCTGGGAAATGTTTCAGGTCGGCACCAAAGTCCGCACCGTGGATCGAGCATCGAGTTCGCCGAATACCGGAAATATGTCCCGGGCGACGATCCACGGCGTCTCGACTGGCGGGCCTACGCGCGCAGCGACCGCCACTATATCAAGGAATTCGAGGCGGATACCAACCTGCGCCTGCATCTGGTCGTCGATTCCTCGGCGTCGATGGGATTTACTTCCTCGCTGGCCAGCAAGTTCGACTTCGCGCGCAAGGTGGCGGCGAGCCTGGCCTACCTGACAATCCAGGGCGGCGACGCGGTGGGGCTGACGACCTGCTCGGAGAAAATCACCCGCGACATTCCGGCGCTGCGGCGTCCGTCCCATTTGCAGGCGCTGTTTGCGGCGCTTCGCGAGGCGCGGCCCAAGGGAGGCACCGGCTTGGTGCCGAGCCTGCACGAGCTGGCCGAGCGGGTGCGCCAGCGGGCGCTGGTGGTGGTGTTTTCCGATTTGTTTCTGGAGCCGGATGAGTTCAAGGACGCGCTGCGGCACCTGCGCTTCAACCGGCACGATGTGGCGGTGTTCCAGCTTTTCGACCGCCAGGAGCTGGAGTTCCAATTCGACCGGCCGATGCGCTTTGTCGATATGGAGACCGGATCGGCGCTGCCGCTGGAGCCGCGACTCATCGCCGACCGCTACCACAATTCGCTGGAGCGCCACGTCGAGGCGGTGCGCTCCGCCTGCCTCGGAGCAAATGCCGACTACCATCAGGTGGTCACGGACGAAGATTATGGCGACCTGTTGGCTGATTTCCTGATGGCGCGCCTGCCGAAAAAAGGCCGCAGATGAGCGCGGCGGACACACAGCCCCTACGAGAAAAAATCCGACACTGACTTTCCCTACCGATGAGTTTCCTGCAACCGGCCCTGCTTTTCGCGCTGCCCCTGGCTTTGCTGCCAGTGCTCGTGCATTTGCTGAACAAGCGGCGGCACCGCACGATCAAATGGGCGGCGATGATGTTCCTGGTGAAGGCCACCCGCGAGGACCGCGGACGGCGGCGGCTGCGCCATTTCCTCATCCTCGCCTGCCGCGTGCTGGCGGTGGCGGCGCTGGTATTCCTGCTGAGTCGGCCGCTGGCCGGCGGTTGGTTGGCGTGGACCGGCGGCAACCGGCCCGAGGCCATCGTGCTGATTCTCGACCGCTCGCCCTCGATGGAGGCGCGCCCCAGCACCGAGTCCCTATCGAAACGGGAGCTGGCCGTGGAGCGCTGGCAGAGCGCGATTTCGGATTTCGCCAGCGGCACCAGACTGGTGCTGATCGACAGTGCCATCGGCGAGCCGATTGAGCTGGTGGGGGCCGAGGCGCTCGCCGACCTGCCGCAGACATCGCCCTCGGACCGCGCCGCGGATTTGCCGGCTTTGTTCGAGCGCGCGCTCGAATACCTCGAAACCAACCGACCCGGGCGCTCCGAGATCTGGATCGCCTCCGACTTGCAGGCATCGAATTGGTTGGCGGCCGACGGTCGATGGGGCGCGGCCCGGCGCGCCTACGCCGAACTGGGTCAGGACATGCCGGTGCGAGTGCTGGCCCTCACCGGCGAGCCCGGGGGTAGCCACTCGCTCCGCCTCAGCGGCATCCATCGCGATGGCCCCGACCTTTTCCTCGATCTCGAAATCCGCCGCAGCGCCGACGCACCGGAGCGACTGCCGCTGGAGCTGACGCTCGATGGCGAGTCGGTGACCGTGGAGGAAGTGGCTGTGGGGCAGTCGGTGCTTGAGGTGAGGCGGCGCATCGACCTCGGGGAACGAGAGGGTGGGGGATACGGGCGGCTTTCGCTGCCCGCCGATCTCACGCCTGCGGACAACACCGTGTGGTTTGCCTACGGCGAGGCCGCGCCGCGTCTGACCAGCGTGGTGTCCGAAAGCCCGGCGCGGCCGGTGCTCGAATTGCTGGGAGCGCCTCCGGGCCTCGATACCCGGCGGGTCGAGGTGTTTTCATCCACCGAGGCGCACCGCATTCCCTGGGACGAAACCCATCTCGTGGTCTGGCAGGCCCCTCTGAATGAGCCCGCACTCGCCGATGCTCTGCGCGAGCATGTGGAAAGCGGGGGAAGTTTGCTCGTGCTGCCACCCGATGAAGACACGGAGCCGGGAGCGCTGCCCCTGCTCGGCATGGGTTGGGCTGCCGTCGAGGCCGCTCCGCTCGAGGAAACATTTCCCATCGCCTCGTGGGATGGGTCGTCCGGTGTGCTGGCCAATTTCCGCGACGGGCGTCCGATGGCGCTCGACCGCCTGCAAATCATCCGGCGGCGGCTGGTGGATGGCGAGGGCACCGCGCTGGCACGCTACGCCGACGGCAGCCCCGCCGTGGTTCGTCTGCGGGAGGGCTTGGGCGAGGCGGTTTTCCTCACCTCGCTGCCGGATCGGCGGTGGTCCGACCTCGGGCGCTACAACGACCTGCTGCCCATCGCCGAACGACTTCTCGATGGCGCTTCACGCTATCGGGGCGACGCATTGAACCTTGAGGCGCGGCAGGCCGGTGCCGGTGCCAATTCCTGGGCGGCGGTGGTCAGCGATCACGACACACCACGCGCCGACCTGCACGCCGGCATATACCGCGATGGCGCCCGGGTCGTCGCGGTAAATCCCGATGCCGCCGAATACGATCCCCTGCTCCTCGAAAGAGAGGAGACCGAAGCCATTTTTGAGGGCATGAACATGCGCCTTTTTGAAGAGCGGGTGGTGCGCGAGCAAAACCTGGCCACCGAAATCTGGCGCACTTTCGCGCTGGCCGTCGTCCTTTTCCTCCTGATCGAGGCTCTGCTCAGCCTGCCCCCTCGCCGCCGAACCACCACCACCGGCGGAAGCCTGAACCCGTCTTCAGCCGCGAGCTAAAGCAATATAAACTGGCAATACAGATAAGAATAACTGTTAAACAAATCCAGTCCGCCGCACATATCTCACCACCCTATGCAGGAACTCATCTTCGCCGCCGCCCCGCTTTACCGGATCATCGCCTTTGTCGCTTTTGCGGCCATCGTGGTGGTGTCGGTGTTGATCTGGCGGCGCTCGGGAGGCAGCGGGCGCGTGCTAGGCACCGAAATCCTGCGAATCGGGGCTGCCGCCATTGCCTGCATCACGCTGCTGCAGCCCGAGTGGCGGGTCGAGCGCGCCCCCGACCGCCAGCCGACCGTGGCCGTGCTCTGGGACGATTCCCACAGCATGGAAACCGTAGACGTCGAGCGTCGCGAGGGGGACGAAACGATCGAGGTTGTCAGCCGCGCCGAGTATGTCAGGGAGCTGCTGGACGAACGGTTCTGGGCAGCGCTGGAGCGAGACAATCGCGTGACAGTGGAAGCTTTCGACACCCCGGCTGACCCCGAGCAGCCGCAAATGAGCGGCACCGACATCAACTCCGCCCTGCACGCCGCACTCGACCGCGAGGATGCCCTGCGCGCGGTGGTGCTTCTTTCCGATGGCGACTGGAATGTCGGCGAGGATCCCGTGGAAGCAGCCGCCCGCGCCTGGGGGCGCCGAGTGCCCATTTTTCCGGTTCCGGTGGGCTCGCCGCGCGCGCTTCCGGATCTGGCCCTGATCGAGGCCTCGGCCCCCGCGTTCGGCATCGCCGGCGACCAAGTCCAGATCGGCTTCACCGTGCGCAACACGATGCCCGAAGCCATCGAGACCACCCTCGAGGTGACCGATGGCAGCGGCCGCCGGGTGACGCGGCCCATTTCCATCCCGGCCCTCGGCGAACTCAGGGATTCGGTGTTCTGGACGCCGGCGGAGGAAGGGATCAACACCGTGACGCTTAACGTAGAACCTGTTCCGGGCGAGGCGATCCTCGATAATAACGAAAGAACAATCCAGATTCAGGCGCGGCAGGAGCTGATTCGTGTGCTGGTGGTCGACACGCTGCCGCGCTGGGAATACCGATTCATCCGCAACGCCTTGTCACGCGATCCGGGCGTCGAGTTGAAGTGCCTGCTGTTGCACCCGGAGGACGAGGTGCGCGGCGGCGGCGCGGACTACCTTGATGCCTTTCCCGAGGATGAGGGCGAATTGTCTTCGTTTGATGTGGTGTTTCTCGGCGATGTGGGCATCGGCCCCGGGCAGCTCACTCTTGAGCAGGCCCGCATGCTGCGCGCCCTGGTCGAGGAGCAGGCCAGCGGGCTGGTTTTCATTCCCGGACGCGAGGGCCATCAAAACACACTTTTCGATTCGCCCTTGGGCGATTTGATCCCGGTGATTCCCGACCCGGTGCGTGGTGCCGGCAGCGAGTCCCCGGCCTCGTCGGCGCTGGTACTCACGGAGTCCGGGCGGCGCAACCTGCTGACGATGCTCACCGACGACGAGGAAGAAAATGCCTCGATCTGGCGCGGGCTGCCCGGATTCTTCTGGTCGGCTCCGGTGCTGCGCGCGCGCGCGGGATCCGACGTGCTCGCCGTGCACGAAAGCCTCACTTCCGACTATGGGCGCCTGCCGCTGCTGGTGACCGCCACCGCAGGCACCGGCAAGGTGCTGTTTCTCGGCACCGATGCCGCCTGGCGCTGGCGAAAGGGGGTCGAGGATTTGTATCACTACCGCTTCTGGGGGCAGGTCGCGAGATGGATGTCCTACCAGCGGAAGATGGCCGAAGGCGAGAGGATCCGCCTCTTCTACGCCCCCGAGAATCCCGTGGCCGGGGTCACGCTCACGGTCAACGTGAATGTGTTTGATGATTTCGGTGTGCCGCTGCGCGATTCCGGGGTGCTGCTGGATGTGACCACCCCGGACGAGCGGACGCGCCGCCTTGAGATGACACCTTCGGCCTCCGGCGCGTTCTCGACGGCGCTGGCGGTGGTACAGCCCGGCGAGCATTCTTTGACAGCCACATCGCAGCAGACCGGCGATTCGGTCGCGACTTCCTTTTTTGTCCAGGGCGAGCCGCTGGAACGCATCGGCCAGCCCGCGAATTACGATTCGCTGGCGGAAATCGCCCGCATCACGCGCGGCGCGCTCGCCGACCCCAACGACATCGCCGGCCTCATTTCCCGCATCGCCTCGCTGGACGCCCAGGCCCCGGTGGTGCATGTCGTGCGTCTGTGGTCGCATTGGATGTGGGGCGCGGTGGCACTCTTGCTGCTCACCGCCTTCTGGGTGGCGCGCAAAGGGATTGGCGCCGTGTGACGCAGTGGCCGGAAGTTTCCACCGCGCCGGTGGTTTACCTTGAATCCTCGCAAAGACGCCCTAGTTTTGCCTCTGAGCCACTCCACTTATCAGCCCCGTATCCCATGCCCTTAGCACGAAAATTCGTCGTTGATGAATCGGTCCCACAAGTGTTCCACTGTGTGAGCCGCTGCATTCCCCAAGCCGTATTGACCGGTATCGATCCTGTCAGCGGAAAAAGAAAAACCCACCGCAAAAAGTGGATTCGGGAACATTTGGAAAAGTTGCAGGGGGCCTTCGCAGTAGAGGTTTACAGTTTCGCCGTCACTCCACGCGAGCTGCATGTGCTGTTGCGGACCAACCCCAAAGCCGCCCGCCGATGGAGCCGACGCGAGGTGGCGCAACGGTGGCTGGCTCTCTTTCCACCCCACTATCAGCCAAGGTACATCGAAAGGGATGAAATCATGGCCAAAGCCGTCGCACAACTGGCCAAGGATAAGGAGCGAGTCGAACTGCGGCGCCAACGGTTGGCGAGCGTGAGCTGGTTCATGCGCTGCCTCAATGAAAAGGTCGCGCGGCGCATGAACAAAGAGGACGGAGTCAGGGGGCAGGTATGGAAGCGGCGGTTCATTTGCTGCCGACTGGATCTGTAGCGGCAGCGGCCGGGCCGCCCAAACAGGTGTCGAGCAGTGTGCGGCACCTCGATATCAGCTCGGCGTCGGCCTCGCGGCGGGTGAACTCTCGCCCGCGCGTGAACTCGCCCATGTGGCACTCTTCGTTCCGCCATTCCATGTCGCTCTCGACATCACGGCGGCCGCTGAGGTGGATTTCCCGCGCGCCCGTGGCGCGGACAATGACAGCGAGATTCTCGGGCGTGACGCCGCCCCCCGGCATCAGGGAAACCGCGCCGCCCGCACGGAGGACGAGTTTGCGCAGCATGGGGGCTCCCGCCTCGGCGTTGGCTCGCCCGCCGGAGGTGAGAATGCGTTTGATCCCGAGCCCGGCAATCTGATCGAGGCTGGACTCCAGGTCGCAGCTCATATCAAACGCGCGGTGAAAGGTGATGTCGAGCGGACCCGCCTCGTCGATGAGACGGTGGCACGTTTCGGTGTCGATTTCGCCACTGGCGGACAGCGCGCCGATCACCACTCCGTCCGCTCCCGCCCGCGCGGCATGACGAATGTCCCGGCACATGCACGCAACTTCATCCGCCGAATAGAGGAAATCATGACCGCGCGGCCGGATCAACACCATCAGCCCGCCGGGAAAAACTTCACGCACCGCCTCGATCAAGCCAAGCGGAGGGGTGGTGCCGCCCTCGGGCAGCGCCGAACACAACTCGACGCGATCCGCCCGGCCCACCGCCGCCGCGCGGGCCGAGGCCACCGAGTCGATGCAGATTTCCAGCATGGCTGCGTAAATGATGGTTTGGTTGGGTGGAGCCTGCGGAAACGGCTCAACCCGCGGCTCCCTGCGAGTCGGCAAGATTCTCC
>SLCJ01000133.1 GCA_007125835.1 Verrucomicrobiales bacterium
CTGAAACCTGAAAGCTGAAACCTGAAGCTGAAAGCTGAGTGGAAGAGGAGGAGAATGAGCGAAGAGCGGGCTTGGCCATTTGCTTTTCCATCCGCACGACGATGCAATGGATTGCCGCTTCTTGGCTTGCGTGTCTGTATCGCAAACTCCTGCATTTTCTGATCTGCGGTTTCAAACCGCAGCTACTGGGAGAATGGTTGGTTGGCCTTAACTTTGTGCCATTCGGCCTACCCCAATCATTTGCTTTCTCATTGGCGTGACCGCTGGGGCCAGCGGTCCTACAGTTCGTTTACGATTTTCCGCGCCTCAGAACCAATGACCGGTGACTGATGACCTATGACCCGTTTTTGCTCACTGAAAAGACGGCGCAACTTTACCGGCCGCTCAACGCTCCCCAATCATTTGCTTTCTCATTGGCGTGACCGCTGAGGCCAGCGGTCCTACAGGTCGTTCTCGTTTGCTGTTTTCCGCCTGGGAACCGGTGGCCGATTGCCTCTCTTCCTGAAAACTTCGCACTGAAAACCAGCACACTTCTTTACCCCAAAATTTTATGCCTGCCATCGTTTAGTTGCGGCCAATGTTTAGTTGCGCTCGGTATGGCTTTGAGTTCGCTGTTCTCGGTCTAAGCGGCAAGGTTTCGCTTGGCACGAGGCCACCGCCGCCCTTCTGGCATCCCTTCAGGATGCGGCGGCTTGAGCCTGGCGATCCGGGGGTATCGCCCGCCAAGGCGGGCTCAACCCCCGGCTACGTTCTGGCATCCCTGCGGGATGAAGGGGTGCCGTCGCCATTCCATGCCTGCCCATGTTTGGTTAAGTTTGCTTGATCCGTGACTTGGTTCCTGCTTAGGGCAGCCAGGTGGGGTTGGGGTCGAGGGAGATGGAGCGCACCCGGCGGGTGAGTTGGGTGTTTTCGCCCCCCATGCCGACCACCCATCCGGACGAGGCTCCGATGTCATCGAGGGTGTTTTCCAGTTTTCGAGCGTCATGCGGGTTTTCCGCGCTGTTTGCCTTGATTTCGATGGCCACCAAGTCGCCGCCCCTCTCCATAATCAGGTCTGCCTCCTGACCGGAACTCGTCCTCCAGAAGGAAAAGCGGGTGAAAGGGCGCGCCAGTTTTTCTCTGCGGATCAGATCTTCAATTACCCATCCCTCCCAACTGGCACCCCGGATGGGATGCGCATCGAGGGTGGCGGGGTCGTCGATGTTCGACAGATGGTGGAGCAATCCGGTATCCCGGAGGTAGACCCGCGGGCTCTTGACCAAGCGCTTGCCTATATTGCGGAAATACGGCGGCAGCCGGCGCAAGAGAAAGACGCCCTCGAGCAGATCGATGCCGTGCTGGACGGTGTGGTAGCTCACGCCCAAGGAATTGCCAAGGGCTGAGAGATTGAGCAGGGCGCCCTGCTGCACGGCCAGCATGGTGATCAGCCGCCGGAGAAAATGGGGGTCCGGGCGGAAGCCGTAGGCAAAGAGATCGCGTTGCAGGACCGTCGACAAGTAGGGTTCCCACCACTCGCGGAAGTCGCCGCGCAAAGCCTCCGGAAATCCGCCGGCCAGCCAATGCTGTTCCGCAGGCAATGAGGTCTCGGCCGGGGTCAGTGGGTCCAGTTCAAGCACTCCCACCCGGCCCGCCAGGGATTCGGAGATGCCCCGCACCAGCGCGGGTTGGGCGGAGCCGAGAAGGCAAAAATGGCAGCGGCGGTCCTGCCGCCGGGCATCGATGATCCCCCGCAGTGCGGAAAATACCTCCGGAACCGACTGTGCCTCGTCCAGAATCGTCAAGCCCTCCAAGCGCCCAAGCTCATGGCTTGGGTCGGTGAGGAATCGTTGGCGAACCAGCGGGGCCTCCAAATCCCGGTAGCCGGCCTCGGGAAATGCGAATTTTGCCAGCGTTGTTTTGCCCACCTGCCTCGCCCCCAGCACCACCACCGCAGGAAATTGCCCGGCCAGCTTCCGCAAACGCTCCACACTGTGGCGATTCCATTCCATTCACGTATATTAGAGTGCTGACTTCTGATTTGCAAGAAAATTTATTATGGTGTCGAAATTTTATGCCCGCGGAATTTTGGAATTTTGTGCCTGCCAATGTTTAGTTGCGCCAATGTTTAGTTGCGCTCGGTATGGCTTTGAGTTCGCTGTTCTCGGTCTAAGCGGCAAGGTTTCGCTTGGCACGAGGCCACCGCCGCCCTTCTGGCATCCCTTCAGGATGCGGGGGCTTGAGCCCGGCGATCCGGGGGTATCGCCCGCCAAGGCGGGCTCAACCCCCGGCTACGTTCTGACATCCCTCCGGGATGAAGGGGGTGCCGTCGCCATTCCATGCCTGCCCATGTTTTGTTGGCCTTAACCTTGTGCCATTCGGCCCATCCCAATTATTTGCCTTCTCATTGGCATGACCGCTGGGGCCAGCGGTCCTACGGGCGTTCTCGTTTGCTGTTTTCCGCCTGGAAACCGATGGCCGATTGCCTTTCTTCCTGAAAACTTCGCACTGAAAACCAGCACACTTCTTTACCCAAGTCGCAAATTTATGCCTGCCCATGTTTGGTTCCTGTGTGGCGGCGTTTCTCATTCCCGGAAAAAAGCGACGCTCACAGAGACGCCGCTACAGAGCACGTGAAATGCGCTTCGCGCATGGCCAGGCTTCATCGCCCTGTAGCGGCTGTCTGTGACTGGCGGACTTTTTCGTTCTGGCGGGTGGAATGCGCCCTGTGTGGCGGCGCTTTTCATTCCGGGAAAAATGCGACGCTCATAGAGACTCCGCTACAGAGGCCGTGAAATGCGCTTCGCGCATGGCATCGACCCCTTCACCCAATTGGTGGCGGGGTGAGGATGGAGGGGCGGTGGGTGAGGGCTTCGGCGATGTCTTGGAGGCGTTGCTCGTCGGTGAGGCCGAGAAGGGCGTCCTCCGGGAGGTGGAGGAGGAGTTGGGTGAAGGCGGGGTCGGTGAGGTGGCGGAGGCGGGCAAGAATTTGACAGACAACATTTAATTTCTTGGAACTTGTCACTCCAAACAGCCGCCACGCTTTTGCCAGCATCTTGAGCGGTGGCAGGGGGGCTCGGGATCAAACGAGCGGGGATTGAGGGGCACGCGCATTGAAGCGTCCCTACTCGAACAATCCGCCCGGCCTTGCAAGGGCACGCAGTGGCACGGCTTCCACAGCATCCGCCAGCGGGTAGCGCTTTGTGCCAGGGTGGATCACCGCGATGCCACTCAGCCCCAAGTCCCGCATGGCAATCCGCATCGCCGGAGTCATTCGCGGCGCGTCCGCTCGCTTGCACTCCACACCCCAGAGCGCATCGCCGCGCCGCAAGATCAAATCAATCTCCGCCCCTTGGTGGGTCGCCCAGAACCACGCATCGTCATGCGGCTCGGTGGCCAGCACCTGCTCGAGCACAAAGCCCTCCCATGAAGCGCCCAGCCGTGGATGCGTGAGTAATGCCCGCTCGTCATCCATTCCCAAGAGCCGATGCAGCAAGCCGCTGTCCCGCAAATAAATCTTCGGTGCCTTCACCTGCCGCTTCGCCACGTTTGCGTGCCATGGTTGCAATTGGCGCACCACCATGGCATCCGTCAACAAATCCAAATACCGCCTCACCGTGGATGGATTCACCCCCAAGGCCCGCGCGGGATCCGCCGCATTCCATGTCTGACCATGAAAATGCGCCAGCATCGTCCAGAACCGCAACAAGGCCGTGGCCGGCACACGCACACCCCATTGCGGAAAATCCCGCTCCAGCAGTGTCTGGATGAAATCCTTCCGCCACGCCACGCTGTCCGCCTCGGATTCCGCCAAGAACGCATCTGGAAACGCTCCGCGCCGCCACAGCATATCCGCTGCATCCGCCCCCGTTTCCGAGAGATCAAAACCGCCAATCTCGATCCGTTCCAAGCGCCCCGCCAAACTCTCTGAACTCTGCCTCAGCAAATCCCCTGATGCACTGCCCAGGATCAAAAACCGTGCCGGAACGTCCCGTCTGTCCGCCAGTACCCGCAGGATCGGAAAAAGATCCGGGCGCCGCTGCACCTCATCAATCACCACCAAGCCGCGTAACGGCTCCAAAGCCGTCTTCGGCTCATCCAGCCGCGCCAAACTCGGAGGGTCCTCCAAATCAAAATAGTTCGGAGAATCCTCACTCAGAAACTCCCGCGCCAATGTCGTCTTCCCCACCTGTCTCGGTCCGGAAAGCACCACCAACACCCGCCTCTCGAGACCTCGGGAAATTCGCTCTCTCACTCGCTCTCGAACAATCACACCCCGAAACTACCATGAAAATCCCGCGCCACAAGCTCGTTTTTCATGTTTCTTTGGTGCCGAATTTATGCCGGAGCAAATTTACGCCTGCCAATGTTTAGTTGCGCTCGGTATGGCTTTGAGTTCGCTGTTCTCGGTCTAAGCGGCAAGGTTTCGCTTGGCACGAGGCCACCGCCGCCCCTCTGGCATCCCTTCAGGATGCGGTGGCTTGAGCCCGGCGATCCGGGGGTATCGCCCGCCAAGGCGGGCTCAACCCCCGGCTACGTTCTGACATCCGTCCGGGATGAAAAGGCAGCGGCACACCATGCATGGCGTGTTCGGCCTGTGGCGCGTCTTATCGGAGCGCGGACTTCAGTCCGCATGGGTGATGTTCCATACACATCCGACCCGCAAGCCACCCCACGCCTTCACAATCCCCGAAGCGGCGTCTCTATGAGCGCCGGACTTTACCGGGATTCAGAGGATGCAAATTTATGCCACTCAATATTTGCTTGCCTGTCAATATTTGCTTGATCCCAGATCGCGCATATGGTGAGTGGGCTCGAAGCGGAGCCAGCGGGCCTACCGGCTTTCCCTCCTTCAACGTCACCCTTCTTCACACGACATGCCCACCGAGTTTCCACACGTCACGTTTCTGATGGCCAGGGAGTATCTGGACGAGGATGGCATTTGGAATCCGCGCGATGACGATCCACATCTGGAAGGCGGTTTTCAGGTCAATGTCTTGGGAACGCGTGAGCATTATCTTCGCCTCGCCGAGGCGATTCGGGAGTTTGCAGAGCAGGACACATCGAGCGACGGAGACCACCATGAGCATTTTGAGGGGCTGATGACGGCTGATGGCAAGGTTCGCTTGCACGTCATTCTGCGGAAGGATGATGTTGGCGACAGTATATGGAAGGATTGGTTTCCTAAGAAATGAACTTGCAGGCGAGCCTGAGAGGTGCGGTGGGCGGTCTCTCCACCTTGCGTTCGAGCGTCGGCGGAATTTGCAAGCGCACCATGCGCTCCACGCCTGGCAATGTTTGGTTGGCCTTAACCTTGTGCCATTCGGCCAACCCCAATCATCTGCCTTCTCATTGGCATGACCGCTGGGGCCAGTGGTCCTACAGTTCGTTCTCGTTTGCCAATTTCCGCCGGGGAACCGATGGCGATTGCCTTTCTTCCTGAAAACTTCGCACTGAAAACCAGCACACTTCTTTACCCAATTGGTGGCGGGGTGAGGATGGTGGGGCGGTGGGTGAGGGCTTCGGCGATGTCTTGGAGGCGTTGTTCGTCGGTGAGGCCGAGGAGGGAGTCTTCGGGGAGGTGGAGGAGGGAGTTGAAGTGGTCGAGGAATTCGCGGTGGAGGGCGAGGCGGGCTTCGGGGTTGAGGGTATCGCGGCGCTGGAGGAGGTGGAGGAGGAGTTGGGTGAGGGCGGGGTCGGTGAGGTGGCGGAGGCGGGCGGCGAGGTCGGGGCGGCGGAGCCAGGGGTTGTGGCGTGATTTGCCGGAGGCGCGGGCGGGAGGTTCGGGGGATTCGGGGGTGGCGGTGCGGATGACGACGGTGCCGGCGGCGAGGTCGCCAAGGCGCTGGGCGCGGCGGTTGAGCAGGGCGGTGGTGCCACCGACGAGGTAGAAGGCGGGGAGGCTGTCGATGACGCGGAGCAGGTTGCGGACGACGACTTGGGAGAAGCGGAGGCGGAGGCCGCGGTCGTCGGCGACGCGGAGGCCGAGGATGCGTTTGCCGACGGTGCGGCCGTGCCAGAGGCCTTCGAGGATGATGCCGTAGGTGGTTTGGATGAGGAAGCCGGCGAGGATGGTGAATCCGAGCATCCAGTCGGCGCCGAGGGTGATGGCGAGGATGGGGGCGAAGATGCCGACGAGGTAGGTGAGGAAGGAGATGATGGCGAGATCGATGGCGTAGGCGGTGGCGCGGACGAGTGGCCCGGCGAGGCGGAGGCGGAAATCGACACCGTCGGGGGTGGCGATGGAGAGGGAGGGTTCGGGGATGGGGTTCATGGCGCGGCCTCCTGGTCGGGGTGTGGCGCGGGCGTGGTGTGTTTTTTCCTGCCGCCGAGGGTGAGCCATGCGGTGAGGGCGGCGAGGTGGACGAGGCCGATGGCGATTTTCACCGCGTAGGGCATGGCGGGTTCGTGGGTTTGGGAGATCCAGGATTCGATGATGCCGGCCCAGACGAGGAGGATGGCGGCACCGGCGACGAGGGTGGCGGTGTCGGCGGCGACGAGGCGCAGGCGGCGGCGCAGGCCGAGGCGGGACCCGCGGCCGAGCATGGCGCGGCCGAGGACGAAGCCGGCCTGGCCGCCGAGGAAGATGGCGGGGAGTTCGACGGAGCCGTGGGGCAGCAGCCAGCCGAGGAGGAAGACGGTCTGGCCATCGGCGATGTAGTCGAAGACGACGGCTCCGAGGATGAAGCCGTTGTAAAAGAGGATGAGGGCGGTGCCGATGCCGAAAATGATGCCGAGGGCGAAGGCATTGATGGTGACCTGGATGTTGTTTTGCATCAACTCGGCGGCGAAAGTGGCGTGGGCGGCCTGGGAGTCGCCGGGGTCGCGGGCTTCTTCGCGGGCGACGCGTTCGGAGGGGGATTCGTGGAGGTGGGAGAAAAGGCCGGGGATGACGATTTGGCGGTGGTCGCGGTCGATGGCGATGAGGGCACCGCCGGCGACGGCACCGGCAAGGGTGATCCAGAGGACGGCGGCGAAGGCGGAGAAGTGGCGGCGGAAAGCGGTGGGGAAGCCGTGGGCGACCCACTGCCAGGCGGTGGCGGCGGGGCGGTGGCGGCGGGTGGCGTGGATTTCGGCGTAGGCGCGAGCGACGAGGGATTCGAGTTCGGCGATGGTGGTGGGTTCGGCGGCGGCGCTGCGAAGGCGTGCGAGGGCGGAGGCGGCGCGGCTGTAGAGGCGGTGCAGGTCGAGCATGGCCTCGGGCGTGGTGGCGGCGGCGTTGCTGGCGTCGAGCGCATCGAGGCGGGTGGCGAGTTCGCGCCAGTGGGGGCGCTCGCGGGCGATGAAGCGTTCGCTGTCGAGGATCACAGGAGTTGGCGGCGTTTGATGTTGATGTAGGAGGAAAGGGCGTCGGCGACGAGATCTTCGGCGGGGCTGTGGACGACGTGGGCACCGAGGGAGCGCAGGCGGGCCAGGGTGGTGCAGGCGTTTTCCCAGAGGAGGTGTCCGGCGAGGCGGCTGTAGACGGCGGCATCGTCGGCGGCCGGGGTGTCGGGGTGGAAAAGCGGGCGCACGGAGGGTGCGGCCATTTGCGCGACCACGACGACGTGGCGGCGCGTGAGGTGGGGCAGTTGTTCGATGAACTGGTCGGCGAGCAGGGGGTCGTCGAGGTCGGACAGGAAAAGGACGAGCGAGCGGTGGCGCATGCGGCGGCGCAGGTCGGCGAAGAGGAGCGGGAAATCGGGGTGGCTGTCGTCGGCCTGGGCGTCGTAGATGGCGCGGCGGATGGCGGCGAATTGCGGCGGGCCGGAGCCGGGGCGGACGTGTTGGTCGAGGCCGCCGCGGAACAGCGAGACGGCGGGGCGGTCGCCCTGGCGGATGGCGCTGAGGGCGAGCACCAGGGCGGCGCGAACGAAGCGGTCCATTTGCGTCTGCGGAAAGGGGGAGCCACTCTCCAAGCGGCTGAGGCGGCGCGCGGATCGGCGTGAGCAGTCGATGACGATGTGGATGTCCTGGGTGCGTTCGATTTGAAAAACACGGGTGACGGGGCGGCGGTGGCGGGCGGTGCTTTTCCAGTCGATCTCGTCGTAGGAGTCGCCTTTTTCGTAGTCGCGGAGGTGGGCGAATTCGCGGCCTTTGCCGAGCTGGCGCACGCGGTGGCTGCCGCCGAGGCCGCGCCGCAGGAAGAGCGAGGCGAGGGCGCGGTTTTCGGCGCGCAGGTCGGGAAACACGCGCACGGTGAGGTCGACGGGCGAGTGGCCGCGCCAGAGCCAGAACCCAAGGGGCGAGACGACTTCGTGATGGAGGCGGTCGAAGCGCCATTCGCCGCGCAAGGTGGGGGTGAATTCCCAGTCGAAGGTGGCGGTGTCTCCCCCACCCTGCGCGGCGACCACTTCGGGAGAATCGGCAAAGGAGGGTGGCAGCACCAGGGCGGCGCGGAACAGTCCGGGGCCGCGGGGGGTTTCGAGGGCGAGGGTGGCGGCGCGTCCCTGGGTGGCTCTTAATAGAACGGTACTCTGGATGCGCCACTGGCGGGCATTCCGCCACCCGGCGACGGCATCGACCACGGGGAGGGCGGCCCACAGGGCCAGCCCGAGCAGGACCCCCGGCCATCCCGGCACCAAAAATCCGCAAGCCAGGAGCAGCGGGGCTCCGACGGCGAGCGTCCAGGTGAGCAGGCGGTTGGCGGGAGATAAGTTAATGATGAATTAGGAATGTTGAATGATGAAGGGGGGGCGAAAGATGAAAGCTGAAAAGTGAGTTATCGAAGGGTCACGGTGCGTGATTCGGAGATGGGTTGGAGATTGGGAGGTGGGGAAGTTGTAAGTTGCAAGTTGCGAGTTACAAGTGAGGGGCTAGTGGGTGGCCGGCTGTTTGGAGGTGGCGCGCACAAGGCCTGGGTGGATTGCCGATTGATGGTTGTTGATTTTTAATTGTTGATGTGAGGCGTGGCATCTGATTTCCGAACTCCGAACTCCGAACTCCGAACTC
>SLCJ01000392.1 GCA_007125835.1 Verrucomicrobiales bacterium
CTGCGGGAGGAAGGTGTGCGCTTCGAAGCGGTGCCCGGCGGTCTGCGCGTGGCCGCAGAATGTCTCCACTTCTTTGATGAACTAGTGGGGTTAGAGGAGTTCGGTGGCGATGGTGTCGGCGAGGAGGCGTCCTTTCCGGGTGAGGGCGAGGTGGGTTTGGCGGATGTGGGCCAGATTTTGCTCGAGGAGTGATTGGACGGTGGGGTTGTGGGGGCCGCCGACCATTTCGAGGGCGATGCCCTGGCTTGTTCTGAGAGCGAGGGCGAGGCGTTCGGTTCGCCAGTCGTTGTCGGTGAGGGTTTCTGCGGAGCCGCGGGCATGGTGGAATGATTCGACGGCTTCGATATAGCGGGTGGTGTCGGGGATGTTGGTCCAGCGCTGGCGGTGGATGGTGGAGACGGCGCTGGGACCGAGTCCGAGGTAGGAGGAGCCCTTCCAGTAGGCGCTGTTGTGTTGCGAGGCGTGTCCTGGTCTGGCGTAGTTGGAGATTTCGTAATGATGGTAGCCTTTGGCCGGGATTTTTTCGGCGGCGAGGAGGAAGAAGGGGGCGTCGGCGTCGGGATCCTGGTGGAATTCGCCGCGTTCGAAGCGCTGCATGAATTCGGTGTCTTCCTCGTAGGTGAGGTTGTAGGTCGAGATGTGGTCGGGCTGGAGATCGAGGGTGGTGTCGATATCGTCGCGCCACTGGTCGATGGTTTGGCCGGGTAGGGCGAACATGAGGTCGATGCCGAGTGAGGGAAAGCCGCTCTGGCGTGCGAGTTCGAATGATTCGCGTGCACCTTCCGGTGTGTGGTCGCGACCGAGCAACTGGAGGAATTGAGAATTCCAGGATTGGACGCCGAGGCTGAGGCGTGTGGCCCCGTGCGTGCGGAGAATCTCAAGTTTGGCCCTGTCAAAGGTTTTCGGGTTGGCTTCAAACGTCCATTCTCTGACATTGGAGAGCGGGAGCGTCTGGTGGAGGCCGTCGAGGAGAAGTTCGAGGTGGGTGTGGGAGAGGAGGGTTGGTGTGCCGCCGCCGAAAAAAACGGTTTCGATATCCAGCGGGATGGTGGCGGCAGCGTGGTGGGCCTCGGCGACGAGGGCGGCGATGAATCTTTTCCGGTCCGTTGCGCCGGGGGTGTGCTTGTAGAATCCACAGTAGGGGCAGATTCGGTGGCAGAAGGGAATGTGGACGTAGAGGTGGCGCACAGGCTCCCTGTCCGCTGGCGGGACTTGAATCATCGGCGATACTGAAGCATGGTCGGCGGATCATGCAATAGCCCGGGTGGCGGCCCGGGTTCTTCATTTCTGCTCATGGAACCGGCATTATTGCGAGGAGTGGCGCGGACGTTTGCGCTGAGTTTACAGGTGCTTCCGAAGGCGGTTCGCCCGGAGGTGGCGCTGGCGTATGTGTGGGCGCGGTTGTCGGACACGTTGGCGGATGACGTGGGGCTGCCGGCGGCGGAGGCGGTGGGGTTGATTCGCGAGATTGAGGCGTGGCATGGTTCGGATGGTGAAGTAGGTGGTCCGTTGGCGGCGCGAATCGCGCGGGTCGGCGGGAATGTGGCCCGACCCGCCGAGCGTGAACTGCTCGCAAGGACGGGGGAGTGGATGGAGCGCACGCGGGGTTTGGATGAGGGGGCGAGGCGCAGGATGCGGGATGTGTTGCGAGTGATTTTTTCGGGTCAGTGTTTCGATCTTGAGTTCTTCCGACTGTCCGGGGGCAGGGTTTTGGCGAATCCGGATGCGCTGCTCGATTATGCCTGGCGCGTGGCGGGGTGTGTGGGGGAGTATTGGACGGCGGTGCTTGCGGCTCGCGCGCCGGGTGCATTTGGGATGGGTGCCGGGAAGCTGGCCTTGCTTGGGCGCGAGTATGGGATCGGCCTGCAGCTTGTGAATATCCTGCGCGACGCACCGGAGGACTGGCGCGCGGGGCGGTGTTACCTGCCGGGGCGAGGGGAGGGGGACTGGCCGGAGGACATGGAGGAACTGCATCGACGCATGGGTGACTGGGTGGACCGCTGTAGGCGGGGGCTGGCCAGCGGGGTGGAGTATGCGCGTGCGGTTCGCGGGTGGCGGGTGCGTGTGGCGAGTGGGTTGCCGGTGGCGCTTGCGTTGCCGACGCTTGATCGGGTGGCGAAGGCCTCGCTGGAGGAATGGATGGGGGGTGTGCGAATTGCGAAGCGCGATGTGCGGCGGGCGGGGTTCCGGGTGCTTGCCGGGCGATGGAAATGGGCCGAAGAGATGTGTCGGGGTTTTTGATGCGAGGATCGTCTTGGGATGCAGGCGGCTGTTGCAAAGCGAAGCTTCGGGGATACAGTCGCGGCATGGTCGAGATCACGATGAAATACGAAGGGGACCTGCGTATCCGTGCGGTGCATGGTCCGTCGGGTGAGACGCTTGCCACGGATGCCCCGGTTGACAACGAGGGGAGGGGCGAGAGTTTTTCCCCTACTGATTTGGTGGCGACGGCTCTGGGGTCGTGCATGGTGACGATTATGGGCATAGTGGCCCGGCGCCATGGCCTTGCGATCGAGGGCACGACGGTGCGTGTGGGCAAGGAGATGTCGACCGAAACGCCACGGCGGATCGCCCGCTTGGAGACGGAAATTCGCGTGCCTTTGCCCGGGGAAGGAGAGCATGTGGCCTTGTTGGAGCGCGCGGCGCTGACGTGCCCCGTGCACCACAGCTTGCATCCGGAAATTGACAAGCCGCTGCGTTTTGTGTGGGAGGGGTGAATTCGGGCGGGCCGGGGCCCGGCCTCAGCTAAGGAAACCCCTATGAAAGAGCGATGAAAGAGCGTGATGAAGTGAGTGCGGTGGAGACGGACAAAGGTGCCCGTCGCGGCGAGGTGTCACTTCTCGGTAGATCCGAGACGCGGTTGCCTGCCTCTCCGGAAGAGGCCCGGATCGAGGTGTTTGCGAATCGCACGCCGGCGAGGCGTTACCGGGTGACTCTCGACTGCTGCGAGTTCACCTCGCTGTGCCCCGTTACCGGGCAGCCGGACATGGCGAGAATACGCATTTGTTACGAGCCCGCAGAGACATGCGTGGAGACGAAGTCGGTGAAGTTTTACTTGGCATCTTTCCGCAATACGGAGGCATTCAATGAGGACGTGGTGAACCGGATTCTGGACGATCTTGTGGCGGCATGCGCGCCGCGTGCGATGGTGGTGCGCGGGGATTTTGGCTCCCGTGGTGGGATCCGCCTGACCTGCCAGGCTGCGTGGCCGGAAGAATGTGCACTGGCGGGGATGTGGGAGGGGGGCTGTTCCGCAGGGTGAGTCATGGAAAGTGGGGATCAGAGAGCGGAGGTGTTGCCGAGGTTGATTGTCGGTCTGGGGAATCCCGGCCGAAAGTATGCCAACACGCGGCACAACATTGGCTTCTTGGTGGCGGATGCGTGTGCGGCGTCGCTTGGAGCGCGGTTTGCGCCGGACAAGAGGCGACGGGGCGAGGTGGCGGGGTCGGCGTCGGACGGGGTGTGGCTACTCAAGCCGCAGACCTTCATGAACCTGAGCGGGGAGAGTGTGGGGGCAATGGCCCGCTTTTTGAAAGTGGAGCCGGCTGAGGTGCTCGTGGTGTTGGATGATCTTGATCTGCCGTGGGGGACGCTGCGGTTGCGCCCCAAGGGATCCGCAGGCGGGCATAATGGACTGAAGTCGATCATTGCCCATTTGGGGACGGATGCGTTTCCGCGACTGCGGATTGGCGTCGGGCGTCCGGAGGGGCGCGGCGGCGTGGTGGGACACGTTTTGGGAAAATTTGACTCTCGTGAACAGTCCGTGCTTGATGTTTTGATTTCCCGTGCGAAAGATTGCGTCTTCGCAGCCGTCCGTTCCGGACTGCCCGCCGCCATGAACGTCTTCAACCAGAAGCCGCAGGCATCCGGGCAGGAAACCGGGGAGGGCGGCGATCGCCCCAAGGGCCATCCCCCGCAAACGAATCCATCTATAAAATGAAACGCCGTTACGAAGGAATCATCGTCCTCAACACCAAAGGAAAGGAAGAAACACCGGAAGCTCTGTTCGAGGCTGTGAGCCGAGAACTCGAGGAGGAGGGGGCCATGATTGGCGATGTCGAGCATCTCGGGCGCCGTGAGTTTGCTTACAACGCCCGTCATCTTGAGGCCGGGCATTACGTGAAATTCGGATTTGAGGCGGACCCCGGTGTGGTGGCTTCGGCGCGTGTGCGGCTGAAGCTCAACGAAACCGTGTTCCTGCAGCATTACCAGCGCCTGTCCTGAGCCGATCGGCCCGTCGGAGCGGAAAGTGCAAGAGTGTGCCTTCCGAGCCGACGTGATGATTCGGGCCGTGTTCACGGGCCGCTGTCTCGATCCGGGTGGTTGTGGGTGGATTACGAGGAACTGAGCCGAGCCATGTCGAACCTTACGATTGCCACGCTGGAGCATCGGCCCTCGGGAGAGGTGGCCTCTCTTTGGGCCAAACGCGGATCTCGAGACCGGGCGGTGGTGGTGGGGCAGAGCGAGTGGGTGTCGTTTCCTGATCTCGGGATCATGGCGATTGATGCGAAGGTGGATACAGGTGCCCGAACTTCGGTATTGCATGCCGAGGATATCGAGCTGGTGGATGGCGATGAGGGCGTCATTGTCAAATTCCTCTGCCATCCGCTTATCGATGATCTGGCATTCGAGGTGCGCTGTGAGGCCCCGCTATGGGACCAGCGTGAGGTGCGCAGTTCCAATGGCGAGGTGGAGGAGCGCCCGTTCATCATGCAGCGGGTATGCCATGGTGATTTGTCCTGGGAGATCGAGCTGAGCCTGACCAGTCGGCGGGCGATGCGTCACCGGATGTTGTTGGGTCGCGGGGCCCTGCGGCGGCGCTTTCTGGTCGAACCGTCGCGGCGTCATCTGCTGGGCCGCCTCGATCCCGAAGAACTTTATCCCGGTTACCATTCCCCCTGAGAGACATGAAAATCGCCGTACTGAGCCGCAGCCGATCCATATATTCCACCAACAGCCTGGTCGAGGCGGCGATCCGCCAAGGCCACGAGGTGGACGTGGTGGACTACGCTACGTGTTACATGAGCATCACGGCACATGATCCGAAGGTGTATGCCGACGGGCGCGAGCTGCCGAGGTATGATGCGGTGATTCCCCGAATCGGGGCTTCGCATACCTTTTTCGGCACTGCTGTGGTGAGGCAGTTTGAAATGATGGGGACGTATTCGCTGAATGAGTCGGTGGCGATCTCGCGCTCCCGTGACAAGCTCAGGAGCCTCCAGCTGATGGCGCGTCGTGGAATCGGAATGCCAGTGACGGCGTTCGCAAACAACATCGGCGTTACTGAGAATTTGATTGACATCGTCGGCGGGGCTCCGCTTGTGGTGAAGCTTCTGCAGGGGACCCAGGGCCTTGGTGTCGTGCTTGCCGAGACCAAGAAGGCGGCGGAGAGCGTGATCGACGCCTTCACCGGCCTGCGTGCGAACATTCTGGTGCAGGAATACATCCGTGAGTCCAAAGGGTCCGACATCCGCTGTTTGGTGGTGGGGGACAAGGTGGTTGCGGCGATGCGACGGGTGGCGGTGGATGGGGATTTTCGCGCCAATCTGCACCGCGGGGCGACGGCGGAGAAGGTGAAGCTCACGCCGGAGGAACGTTCGGTTGCGAAGCGGGCGGCGCGCGTGATGGGGTTGAATTTGGCCGGGGTGGATCTGCTGCGGTCGAATCACGGGCCTGTGGTGATCGAAGTGAATTCTTCTCCCGGCCTGGAGGGGGTCGAGCGCACAACCGGGATCGATGTGGCCGGCAAGATCATTTCCTATTTGGAAGGCCGGGTGGGCAGTGCCAGCACGCGCACCAAAGGTAAGGGGTGATCCTTGGGTAGGGGATCAGCGGATTGAGAAATCCTCCATGATCACCTGTTTGTAAACGAAGGCGGCCAGGCCGACTGCCACCCAGAATCCGTGCCAGGCGGCGAGCAAGGGGAAGCGGGTGATTTCGCCTCCGGCAATCCAGGCGTGGACGACGACAAGGACAAGGAGCAGGCCGAAAGAATCGTGTGTTCTTTTCCAGCGGCGGTAGGGGGCACCTTCTACGCCAGCGCTGGAACCGACCCATTATCGAGGCGCTCCAGGAAATCCCCGGCGACGCGGCGGTGGGCGTCGAGTTTGGCGGCGGGCATGCGAGAGACCATGCGGGCCATCATGGCCATACGCGGGTTGGCGAGAAAGACCTCTGAATGGTCGGCGACGAAGGCCCAATAGAGCGCGTCCCATACGGCGCACCAAGGGCCCTTGGGCCAGCCGCTCATTTTGAGAATGTAATTTGAGCCAGAGAGATAGGGTTTGGTGGTAAAGGTGCCGCCATCGGCAAACTGGCTCATGGCGTAGACATTGGGCACCATCACCCAATCGTAGGCGTCGACAAACAACTCCATGAACCAGCGGTAGACGTCATCCGGGTGAATGCGGCAGACCAGCATGAATCCGCCGAGCACCATCAGGCGCTCGATGTGGTGGCAGTAGCCGGTTTCGAGGGCGCGGCGGATGCATTGGTCGACCGGCGGGATGCCTGTTTCGCCGTTGTAGAACGCGGCGGGCATGCGCCGATCGAACCTCCAGAAGTTGCTCTTGCGCACCGCCGTTCCCCGGCGGTGGTACATTTCGCGCATGAACTCACGCCAGCCGATGATCTGGCGCAGAAAACCTTCGAGCGAGTTCATCGGTACGTCGTGAGAGTCGGCGTGGTCGAGGGTGGCGCGGATGACCTCGCGAGGTGTGATGAGACCGATGTTCAGCGCAGGGGTGAGCACACTGTGGAAAAGAACCCCGTGCCGGGGGTCGATCGCGTCTTCATAGTCGCCAAAGGAATGGAGGCGGTGTTTGAGGAAGTGGTCGAAGGATGAGCGGGCTTGCTCGTGGGTAACCGGGTAGGAGAACCCGTTTGGCATGCCAAAGGAGTCATCGAAGGTCTGTGAGTGCCACTTGGAGGCATCGTCAACCCATTTGCTGGATTGGGGCTGCCAGGGCGCAGGCACGGCAGCCCCTTTAGGCAGCTTTTTGCGGTTCTCGGTATCGAAGCTCCATTTTCCTCCCTTCGGACGCCCGCTGCCGTCCACGAGAATGCCGAGATTTCGCCGTTGTTGGCGATAGAAGTCGGCCATGATGGGGTTCTTTTTTCCGGCGAGAAGTTTGTCAGCGTCGGCGCGGCTGGTGAGAAACATCGGGCTGTCTGACACATGCAGGGCGATCTGGCCTTTCTCTGCCCAGCGCCTTACTCTTTTTTCGAGGAGGTAGTCGTCGAATGAGGCAGTATGGATTTCGGATGCGCCCTGCAAGGCCTGATCCAGCATAGCCTTCGGGTCTGAACCCGGCCGCCATTCGATGTACTGGACGTCGTGACCTTTGCTCTCAAGAGAGTGCGCGTAGGCCTGCATCGAGGCGCGGTGCAGGATTCGTTTCTTGGCGTGGAAGCCATGTCTGACATGAGGGTCGTCGAAGAAAAGAGTATCCTCGATGAGGATGACCTTCCGGTCGGGTGCGATGCCAGGGTGTTCGGCAAAAAGGTGATGGGGGAAAACGAGAGTCGCGGCGCTCACGCCTTGGCCTTACGCGTGGCGCCGAATCGAGGGTGCGTTGGGAACAGGCGCGCATGGTGGAAACTTTGCCCGAGTCTGCCCTTGGTGGTCGGCTGATTTCCTTATAAAATAAGGTTTTTTTCGGCCTGGTACGGGCGGAGGGAATCGAACCCTCGACTCAAGCTTGGGAAGCTCGCGTTTTACCACTAAACTACGCCCGCATCAAGGCATGCGGGGGGGGTAAGCCCCCCGCAGGCGGATAGCATGGCACAAGAGAAACAGATGCCAAATGAAAAGTGAGGCAATCGAATGGTGACGACAGCGGGTGCCCGGGAGAAAGGAGCACTACTTGGAAACGCGCAGTCTGAGGAACCCCCTGGGGTGTCCGTCCAAGGGCATGGCGGCATGGATCACGCGCACGCCATTTTCCTCGGCGAGAACCGTCTCCACGACAGGTGCCGGAGTCCAGGGATCGGTGGCTCCGAGGTCGGCCGAGTGCTCGACCTGGAAAGCGATGTCCGGGGCGTTCATGTTCTGGCGGTAGATTAGTGCCAGCACGTCGGGATTGGGATCCAGGGCGGGCCGGCCCGCATGTCCCGACGTGTCATCTCCGGCAAGAGGGACCGAGGGATTGAGCGCAAGCGCGTATTCCATCAGGTTGGGTATGCCGTCGCCGTCCGGGTCGGCATGAGGTCCTGCGATTTCCGGGTTGTGCGCATTGGGCCCGAACCAAGCTTCCTGCCATTGCACGAAGGGAGTTGGTGCGAGGGTTTGGGCCGTGAGGCGGACGTGATCGAAGTGGCTGCGTCCGGCTCCCCGTGCCCGGAGAACGATCCGAATCGTTTGGCCCACAACCTCGGGGTGATTGGTGGTATCGAACACCAGAGGCGGCGCATCTGCGAACTGTCCTACTGGGATTTGTGAGGCATTGGCGCTTCCGGAGGCATGGATTGAGCCATTTGAGTCTCCCAGGTGGTATTGGCTCTCGTTGGAAGAGCTTGTCCAGCCGGAGCGGTTGCCTGTTGCCACGGTCAGGGTGTAGCGGGTATTGGGCTGGTAGGTGGCGCCCAGATCCTGCCACACGTCGTGGTTCAGCGCCATGCCGAGGTGGTTTGGCGGCAGGGCGGCGAAGCCGCTGATATGCTCAAGGAATCCATTGGTGTTACCCGGACCGTCTGTTTCTTGCCACGGGTGGATGTTGTGGCTCCAGCTTCCGCTGTTGAGCGTGGTGTCGTTGAACGCCGGGTCCTCGATGTGGAGGGGAACTGGCACGCCAGGCTCGATCTCCACTATGAGTGAAAAACCCGGCACGCCTTCATGGTCGTAGGCCTCCGTCCAGCTATATCCTTCGGGCAGATCGGGCAGAGTGACCGAGGCGAAGGAACCGCTCCGGGAGCCCGCTTCGACAAGACGAAACACGTCACCCACTCCAGGTTCGTATCCCTCCATCAATGTGACTTCGAGAACGCCGCCCAGCTGTGCGGAGCCGCTGACAAGGATCTGGTCGTGGCCGCTGCCGGGGGCGGCACCGCCGAGCTTGAGTCGCGTGTCGGCCGACGGATTTTGGGCGAGACTGCCGAGGGAGAGGATGGCCACGCCTCCCTGATGCCCGGGTTCGATTTGGCCAGTGTGATTCACCTGGCCGGCTATCGAGCCTGTGCCGGACAAGCGGGCCCCGTTCTGCACGGAAAACGGGGTCGAGGTAATGCTGCCGATGATGGCGATTTCGCCCCCGCTGAGGTTGAAGGAACCCGTGTGTGTCGATTCACTCGAAAGCAGAACCATTCGGCCGCCGCCGGTTTTGGTGGCGGAGCCACTCCCGACAAGCGGCCCGTGCATTGTGAGGCCGACGTGATCGGGGCTGTCAGCGACATTGAAAGTCACCGGGCCGACCGCATTGAACCGGCAAAAAATTTCCGAGGGGATAAGCGATGGCAGAACGGAGACGACGCTGCCCGACGAACGGGATGCAACGTTTCCGTTGTGACCCGGAACATTTCCCACGAGCCCCCCGGTCAAATTGAGGTCGCGAATGTATGTCTCGCGTTCGAGGAGAAAACGGCCTCCGTCGAGAGTGATGCTGCGGTTCGGGTTGTTGCCGCTGCCAAAGGAGTGGGCGTTCACGTTGACAAGAGTGGCTCCGTTTTTGACGAGAATATTCCCGCTGCCGCCGACATGGCCCTGATACCAGCCGCCGCCTCTGAGTTCCAAGGTGCCACCGGAAACCGTCCATGGGGCGCTGGCCGGACTTACCCCCATCAGCACCAATGTCCCGGCACCGGATTTTTCGAGTGGCTGGCTGCCGGAAATGGGGCCGCTGGCCGTGAGGGTGCGATCGCCGAACACCGCCCACTCCTGTGCCGCTGAAGTCGAGAGGGCGGAGGAGATTTGAAGATTGGCGGTGGCCGCATGCATGGAGATTCCGTCGCTAATGGTCAGCGTATGGCTGCTGATGGAAACCGTGCCCGGGACATCGGCCACGACAAGACGGCGGATCGAGGTGTTGGCATTCAATGAGGTGTTGAGCGTCCCGGTGCTCCGGTTGTCGAACAAGGCCGCCTGGTTGGAACCTGGCGGGTTGTTCGAGAGCCAGTTGCCCGCTGTGTCCCAACTGCCTCCCAAGCTGCCTAGCCACACCCGGATGTCGGATGGTTCTTCGGGTATGAGGCCAATGGTGACAGTCGCAGGCTCGGAGTAAAGCCCACCGTCAAATGCGCGGAATGTGAAGGAGTCCGTCCCAGAGGCACCGGGAGTTGGCGTGTAGGTTAGGCTCGGTGGTGTTCCCGTCAGCGAACCCTTTGTGGGGCCGGAAACCACCTCAAAGCTGAGCGGGGCCCCCTCGAAGTCCTCTCCCGTGAGGGTGATTGCCGTGGACTCGCCGCCGAAGACCGTGATGGACTGGCCGTGTGCGATGGGAGGATAGTCCGCTGGTGGGGTGATCTGGTCATCGAAGGTCCCGCCGACCTGGTACTCGAGGATTGCGCCAGGCAGGGGCTCGGAGCCATTGGGCGGCATGGCCCACACGCCCGGAGCCCGCCAGTTCCAGGTGATGGCGCAGTGGTCGGCACCTCCGCCCTCTTTGTGCAGGACTTCGATATAGTAGCGCTGGCCGCCTACCAGTGGAATCAGTGCGGACTGCGCGCCGGTGGACCACGATCTGTGACTTGTCCAACTGGTGAACTGGGCGATCCGCTGGCGGTTGGCACGAGTGCCATCGGTGGAGAGCCACAGTTCCGAGGCGTCGTCTGAGGCAATGTAGAACCGGTAGTTGCCGGTTTCCGGGGGTGTTACCCACCCGCTCCAGCGCTGGCCGTAGTTGTCGGCGATGTTCACGGGTGCATCCGGGGTTTCGAGCACACCCGAGGAATCGGGCTGGTATGGGAACTTGTCGGCTGATGTGAGATCGGCGACCTGGGTGCCCGGGATTCCGGTATACACGTCCCGCCACAAGCCACCCCACTCAAATCCGCCAACTCCGGAAACCGTAAGTGTCGCCGGTTGGCTCACCACGCTCCCGTGGGCATTTGTCACCACGCATTCATAGGTCCCGATGGAGCCGGCCGAGGCAGCGGTGATTTGAAACGTCGGCGAGGTTGACGGACCGGCCACCGGCTGGCCGTTGCGCATCCATTGGTAGATCAGGGGCGAAGTTCCTTGGGCAGAAATCGTAAAGGTGGCGTTTCCGCCGAGCGAGGTGGTTACCGACTGCGGTTGGTTCACGATGAAGGGCGCTGTGCCGGTATCGGATGCGGTCGGGGATACTTCCAGGTCATAGGTTTCGACAAATTGATGGCCGTTGCGCTCGACCTCGATCGCAACCCGGTAGGTTCCGTGCTGCGGCACGGTTACGGTGGTAGAGGCCTGTTGAGGACTGCCGAAGACAACCGTGCCGGGCCCCGAAACATGCGTCCACTGGGCATCGTGGTCGGCGGGTGGGATCGTGACGCCGTCGGCGTCGGTCACCCGCATCTCAAGCGAATGAGAAAGCCCGCCGCGAAGTTCGGCGCGGCGCGCCTCCAGATGGGGCCAGTCGTTGTAGGGGGAGTTCATCTCGATATGCAGGCGGTCGCTGTCCGGCGCGGGAAAGCCGGGGAGTCTGCCCGAGCGAATGGCGCCGGCGATGGCGGCGTTGACATGAGCGACTCGGTTAAAATTCAGGTAATCGTCGCCTCCGTTGTTCTGTCTGCCCGGAAAATAGGCGATCGAGCCATTGTGCCTGCGGGAAAGGACGGGAAACATCCTTGTGTTTTCCTGGAAAAACCTCTCGTGGCGCTCGGACATGAAAGGCATTGCGAACTGTGAGAGTGCGACACCGCCAATCGTGTAGGCATGGGCGTGCAACTGGCGATACCAGCGGCGGGCCGTGTAGCTCTCCTGGCGGGCGAGTTTGTCGAGGTCATCGGCATCGGGGGTGAGCCCATACATGTACCACCCCGCAAGCACACCCGGGGTGCGGCCGGCGCTGTCCCAGCCGCTCTGCCGGGCCATATAGCCGACATTGCCGTCATCCCCGCCGCCGATTGTTGTGCACTCTTTCATAAACTCCCAAGAGATTCTGAATTTATCCTCGATTGTCGGGCTGATTGGATCGCTGGCGTAGAAATCGTTGATGCTTTCGCCAAGGTTCACGTCCATGTCGGCTCCTGCCATTTTCAGCAGGGCGAGGGCGGGCATCGCATGGGCGTTGATGATGTTGAGGGCGCCTGCGCCATTACCGTAATGAGAGTAGTCGCCATGGACTCCGCCGTGCCCCATGCGTCCCCGGGCACCACCGAAAATCGGAGGATCCGGCGGATCGTTTATTTGAGTCCAGTGCTGTATCCGGTGCGCGATCATTTCCGCAGCCCGCTGCACGATGGCGTCAGCCGAGGAGTCACCGCTCTTGATTCGGTAGAGGGCGAGAAATAGGGCGCTCATCGTCACATCCCAGTTTTCGAGCCCTGGATTAATGTAATTCGGATTGCTAACGCCAACACCATTTTGATAGATGAAAGCCTCGGATGGTTCCAATTCGCGGCTGTTCAAGTAATTTTCACACCGTATGCGAAGCTTTTGGATGGAATTGTAGTATGGCGTGAGCCCGGTCGTTTGATCCCAAGCGGGGTGGGAAAGAAGGATAAGTCCGAACCACCCCGTCATGTGACCGAAGTTCCCGTTGGAGCTTGCAGCCACCATATTGTGGATCCCGGAGACTGCGGTCTCATAAATGGCATCGGCCTTGTCGCTGCCTGCGGGCCACGCGGGGCCAAGTGATCCAGGCACTCCCACATTCACGACGACCTGGAGTCCCCCAACACCCGGGCGAATCACTCCCAACGCCACCTGCCCGTCGCCTCCTTCCGCGCGGTCAATAGCGATGGCTATGTCCTGCACCGCTCCGACGTATCCATCGTTGGTGTTGGTGCTTGTGATGCCAAGCGTCCTGCCACCCGCCGAGTGCAGAAAATCGCCCTCCTGGATGCCGGCGGAATGAGCGGGGGCTCCCACCGAAACATTGGTGATTTCGAGCAACCCCGTACCGGGGACCGGACGGGCATCCACTCCGAGCGGTCCAAGGGGCACAGACTGCGCCTTGCACACGGGAATTAAAAGCAGACACGACAGAACGGCAAGAATTGCAGTTTGCATTGCCGGACGAAACGGCAAATGGAAGGTAAGGGCAGTGGCGGACATCGGCTGGTAGGTTGTATTACAAAGTAAGCACAAGAACGCCATTTTTCAAATTTGACGGAGCGAGTCAAGAATTTATGTCAGTTTTGAAAAATTGACGGTTTTCTTGGAAAATAGCGGTTCCGAATTTCGTGTTTGCAGAGGGGGGCGGGTGCTCGAAACGACCTTGCCCCGGGTCGATTGCGGCGGAGAATCAAGGCGGAGTCCGAGCTTCATGCCCATTCCCGGGGCATCGAGGGTTGCCGATGAATCGCGCGCGGCTCAGCTCCGGGCAATGTTGACTCATCCGCGATGTCGCGGGCACACCTTGGATCTGATGGCTCCCGTTTTCCATCGAAAGAGACGCGGCATTAGTTGGATTGCCGCGGCCACCGGAACTCTCACGATGCCGCAGCTGCGGCACCTCTTCGGTTGGACTCGCGCCATCAATCATCATTCCCAGAGGATCGTCTTCAACCAGCATCTTCCTTTGGAGTTTCACCAACTCGTTATGCCCCTGACGTCTGGCCCTGATCTCCCCCCAAAGGAGCCGTAAGCCCGCTAGGGCCAGCTCGTCACCCCGCACAGCAGCTCCAAACCCGTTCCAGTGACTCTGCTCCGCAAGAGCAACCATTCCGGCACGCACCGGATTCAGGTCGATATACCCCGCCACAAAGCGAACCAACGGCCCAAGCCCACGGTCCCCCTCTTCAAGAAAGAAGCTCGATCCCGGCAAAAGCCGCCCCGCCACGTGCCAGCGCCATAAACCGCAGCTTCTCGCGGTGCTTGATTACGAAACGCTTGTCCACAATGCGCGAGCAGAGGTGATACACTCCCGCATGCCCGGGTGAAGCAAGCAATCTGGGGTCTCTCATGACGTAAACATGCGGACCATCAAACGATCTGCAACTGAAAATTAGGGACCAGGTGCATAGGTAAAGGAAATTTGTGGGCGGGAGTGCTTCGTGCTTGACGCTATGGAAAGCATCCGGGAGGGTTGTCGGGAATCAGAGGAAATTTAGCATGCCAGCATTTCGATATCGAGCCATAGGCAAGGACGGGGGTCCGGTTTCCGGTTCCCTAGAGGCGGACAACCGGGCGACGGCCTTGCGCCAGCTTGTGCGTGGCGGGTTGCAGCCGCTTGAGGTGGCGGAGGCGGCTGTGGCGGTGGCGGGTGCCAGGGGGGGGGCGGCGGCGGTGTCGAAGTCGTCTAAGTCTGGAGGCAGGGCGGGGGCGAAGGAGGTGGATGCGAGCAAGCCGGTGAAGCTGAAGTCGGCGGAGTTGATTGTGTTTACGGAGGAGCTGGCGGATTTGCTGGAGGCGGGGCTGCCGCTTGAGCCGGCGCTGCGTTCGATGGAAAAGCGGGGAGCTGGGGGGGCGATTGCTGCTGTGAGCAAGAGGATTCGGGAGTCGGTGATTGAGGGGGGGAGTTTCGGGGCAGCTCTGCGGCGTTCTTCGCCGAGTTTTGACGAGTTGTATTGCAGTCTGGCGATGGCGGGTGAGGCGAGCGGAGCCTTGCCCTCGATTTTGAGCCGACAGGCAAAGTTTCTGGCGCAGGCGGCGGAGTTGCGTGCGAAAGTGGTGGCGTCGTTGATTTATCCGGCCTTTCTCGTGGCGGCGGCGATCGCGGTGGTGATCCTGTTCCTGTTGGTGTTGCTTCCGAACCTGACGGAGCTTCTCGCGGATTCAGGGGCCGAGTTGCCTCTGGGGGCGAATTTGATCATGGAGGGGGGCGATCTGGCGCGGCAGTTCTGGTGGTTGTTCGTGTTGTTGGTGCTTGGAGTGGTGTTTTATGGCAGGTGGTGGTTGAGCCAGGAGAAGAACAAGCCGGTGTGGGATGAGTGGCGGCTGAAGGCTCCGCTGGTGGGTAGTTTGCTGCGGACTTCGATGCAGGTGCAGTTTCTCGAAACGCTGGCGAACTTGACCGGCAACGGACTGCCGCTGTTGCGGGCGCTTGAGCTTACGCGGAACACGTTTTCCAACCGTTTCGTGCGGGAGCGGCTTGCGGCGGCGTGCGAATCGGTGGGCGACGGGGCATCTTTCTCGCGAGCGCTGAGTCGGGCGGAAGTGTTTCCGGCGGAGATGGTGGACATGATTGCGGTGGGCGAGCAGACAGGGGATCTGCCGACGGCGTTGCGCCACGCGTCGCGACGTTTCGACCGCGAGCTTTCGGCCCGCATCCAGCGGTTGACGGCGTTGGTGCAGCCGGTGATCATTGTGGTGATGGCACTGATTGTCGGGACGATGGTATATATGATGGTGACGGCGATTTTCGAGTCGCTTTCGGGTTTGCAAGGACCGCGGCGGTAAGGGGATGTGCCAAGAAAGGCCAAAAAACAGGCGCACACGTTTTTGGGATGGCGGCGCTTATGAGCATGCAGGGGTTGCAGTCGGGCATTTTTCGGGCAACTGTTGCTTGCTGAGCGGTTTTAACAAAAGCAATGGAAGCAAAGTAAAGTGATGAAAACGAAATTTCGCAAAAGTAAGTTGTCTTGGCGGTTGCCGTTGGTGGGTTGGGGTGGTGCCAGGTCCGGATTCACCTTGGTGGAGATGTTGTTGGTTGTGGGCATCATTGCGGTGTTGTTGGGTGCGGTGTTGATGCGGACGAGTGGCTTCCAGGATTCGGCGCGGATCACCGCGACCGAGCAGCGGATCAACACAGTGGTAGCGGCTTTGCAGGCCTACGAGGCGACCAATCGCGCGCTGCCGAGCCAGGAGCAAGGGTTGCGTGCGCTGGTGGAGCGACCGAGCGGGCGTCCTCCCGCGCCGCGTTGGAGACAGCTTCTGGAGGAGGGGGACATCAAGGACGCGTGGGGCAATGAGTTACAGTATGCAGTACCTGCGCGAAGTGGCGGGCATTATTTCGAGGTGTATTCCGCCGGGGCCGACGGGGTGGCGGGTACGGATGATGACATCAGCAGCGCCGATGTGTTTTGAGGCACAAGATGTGGGATTGGGGCGGCGCCGGGGGTTCACGCTTTTGGAGCTGGTGTTGGCGATTTCGCTGGTGGTGGTATTTTTCGGTCTTGGCGGGCTTGCGCTTCAGGGGTGGCGTGGCACACGGGCGTTGGAAGACCGGCTGAGTGCGATCGAGATGGTGGCGCGCTCGGCACAAACGGCGGTGCTGCAGGACCAGCGCCCGTGGGTTGTGGTTTTCACGCCGGACCGGGTGGCGGCGCTTCCGGCTGGGTCGGCACCGACGGATGCGGTGTCGTCGCGGCGTTTGGAGGTGAAGTTGGAGGCGGACGAGAAGATTTATTTGCGGCGGATTGGTAGTGGAGCGCCGGAGGAAGTGGAGGAGCCGCAGTTCTGGCGGTTCGAGCCACGCGCTTTGATCGAGCCGATTGAGATCCGGGTTGAATCGTCGCGCGGGTGGATCTCCGGGACGGTGGACCCCTTGAGCGGGAGGATGGATGAAATCACAATGGAGGTGAACTGATGAAGGCGGCGGTAAACAGCGGGGGTGTGGTGCGGCGGCAGCGTGGCGCGCTTTTGATCGAGGCGATGCTTGCGGTGGCGATTTTCGCGCTGGCGGTGATCCCGTTGTCACGGGGGTTGAATTCGTCGGCTCAGCGGGCTTCCGAGGCTAGGCATGCGTCGCAGGTAACGAGGGTAATGGAAAATCTTCTGCAGGAGGCGATGCACATGGTGGAGATGGAGGAGGGGGAGTGGTTTTTGATGGACCCGGAAAGGGGGCTGTCGTTTGCGACGAGGATTTTCGAGGAGGAGGTGTTGAATCAGGATGGGGAAGTTTTGGAAGGGATGTTTACCATTGAAATCTCGGCCGAGCGCCAGCGCGGCCAGGGGATGGAGCCGGATCGCTGGCAGATTCGGGCGCTGGCCTACCCCCCGCTTTATGGAACCGCGCGATAAATCATTTTTCCGGGATTCCCGCTTGAGGCGGGGTTTTACCTTGCTGGAAGTCATTCTGGCAATGGCGGTGCTGGGTTTGATCATTGGCGGGATGGTCTCGATTTCTGCGGTGGTGATCCGAATGGTGGCGAGCATGAATGAAGCGCAGATGGAGATGATTGAGAAGGACCAGTTCGAGCGCCTGCTGCGTGAGAATATCAGCCACATTGAGGCGGACTCGTCGATCCGCTTGATTGGTCCTGCGACGCGCCTGCAGATGGCAGGCGATGCGGGGCAGGTGCTGGTGTTGAGTCAGGCGAACGGGATTTTCCCGGTGGCGGGGCTTGCGGTGGCGACGGATTCGGTGGCGATTGAGACGCGGCGTGATCGGGCGGGTTTGTTCTCGGTGAACATCCTTTATTATGCGGAGGATTATTGGAGTGCGGTGAATGATGGAGCGGGCCTTGACGAGGATTTGCTGACAGTGGTTCCTTTCCGGCGCGGGCTGGTGCGGTTTGACTGGTCGGCATACGACCCGGCTCAGGATGAGTGGTTTTCGGAGTGGGAAGAGGGGGGGCGGCGGCCGCATTTCCTCGAGTTGATCTATCAGTTTGCCGGGGAGTATGAGGAAACCAGAATGGTGTTCTGGCTGCCTCCGCAGCGTCCCGCGGCCCCATTGCCGGGGCAGCGGGGGGCTCCCGCGCCTGGTGGAGAGAACGGCGATGGCGAGGCGGCGGCCGACGATGGGCGGCCCGGGACTCCGGGCGGCAGCAGGGTGCCGGGGCGCAGCGGCGTGACGCTTCCGCCGGGCGTCACTCCCGACATGATCCGCGACGGGGGCGGAGGGGAGGGGGCACCATGAGGACCTTGTGCGAGCGCAATGATGTGGGTGGCCGAAGGGGATCGGCGTTGGTGGCCGTTTTCACGACGATTTTCATCCTCAGCCTTTTTGCGTTGCTGGCCGGGCGTTTGTTGTTGCGGGATTTGGAGTGGGTTGGCTTGCGTGAGGCGCGTCTGGAGGCATTGGCCTGGGCGGAGACGGGGTTGTCGATGGCGGGGCATCCGGCGATGGAGCGGACAGACCCAGGATTGAACTGGCGGAGTCCGGAGACCGGGGGCGGATATTCTGTGACGATCACTTCTGAGGACGCCCGTTTGAATCCGAATCACATCATTCTGCGCGGCGATGATCAGTTGCTGCGGGATTTGTTCGTGCTGTGGGGGATGGATCCGGATCAGGCGTCGGCGTATGTGGATTGCCTTGGTGATTGGATTGACGAGGACGATCTGGAGCGATTGAACGGGGCGGAGGCGGAGACCTATGCGCGGATGGGACTTCCGGGGCTGCCGCCCAATCGGCCATTGCGCAGTGTGTCGGAGATGGCGCAGGTACTTGGTGGCGAGTGGCTCGAGGTGATCAATCCGAGATGGGCGGAATCGTTCAGTGTGCGGGCCGGCGGGCAGTTGGATTTGCGGGATGCGCCTGCGGATTTGATCGCGGTGTCGCTGGCGATTCCGATGGATCGCGCGCTGCGTTTTGTGGAGTTGCGCAATGGTCCGGATGGGATTCCGTTTACCGAGGATGATCCGCCGATGGAGACCCTGGAGGATGCCTTGTTGATGATCGGTGCCATTGGAGTGCCGGACGAGATGCTCGCCGAGCGGGTGACGGTGAACTCGAGCAATCTGAGAATCACGAGCACGGGTTATTCGGGGAGTGTGCGGCGGACGATTGCGGCCTTGGTGGCCGGGTCTGGAGCCGGCCGATCGATTTTCTGGCGGGCCGAAGTTCCCTCGGATTCGGCGGATCACTCGCATTTTGACGAGGATATGCTAAGATAGGCGCGAAAAAAAAACGAAAAAAAGGGATGACTTGGTGCCGCGGCAGCGGTTCAATCCTGGTGTCGGCACGTTTGTGCGTCTGCAAACCATGAGTCAGGAAAAAAAACAGCAAATGATTGTTCCCGGTGAGACCGGGTGGGAGCGCTGGGCGCTCGCGCCGGGCTTGGCCGAGGGGGCCTGGGTCCGCGAAGAACTGCCGGAGCGTGAGGAGTTGGAGCCATGGTCGGCGTGGGAGTTGGCACCGGGCAAGGATGAGTGGATTTATGTCGCGCCTTCGCTTGTTTTTTCTGACATTGCCGTGAGGCTGCCGCCGGTGGAGTCCGGCGGTGTGGATGAGCTGATGCCATTGCGGTTGGAGGCGGCCGGGATCAGCGCGCCGGAGCAGCCGGGAGTGGCGGCGAGCGATTGGGAGGAAGTGCGGTCACGGCAGAGTGGTCGGGTGGTTTTCGCTTGGACCTGGTCGGAGGATCCGCTCGGGGGATTCGAAGGGGGGCGTGCTCCGGAGATGCTTCTGCCGAGGTGGAGGACTCTGCCGCTGCCGTCCTCGCGAGTGGTGTTCTGGCGCGAGCTTGGGGTCTGGCATGGAGCAGTGACGGGAACAGGGGGCTGCTTGAACGTGCAGGCTCTGGGGGACGCGGTTGACAGCGGGGTGGTCGCTGGGGCGCTGCGAGCGCAGATTACCTCGCTGATGCTGCGTGGACTCGGCGAATCGCCGGAATCAGCGGTGATTTACGGAATCGAGGGTGAGGTTCCTGAGGGATTGACGGATGCTTGTTCGCGACTCGGTCTGGCGCATACTTTGTTGGAGATGCCGGTTCCCGTGTTGCCCAAGTCGCCGTCGCGGCTGGTGGCGCTGGCGATGAATCAGATGCGGGAGAGTCTCGCGGCGGCGCGCCGCTGGAAGTTGCGGATTGCGGCGGCGGCGGCGGTGTGGTTGATATTGGCGGCCTGGGTGGCATTTGGGTATGTGTCGGACGCGCACGCATTGGAACAGGCAAAACAGGCGAGGGAGGAGATTGAACCACAGGCACGGGTGTTGCGGGAGATTCAGGACGCATGGGACGCTGTGGCGGAGGTGAACGGGATAGACGCCTTTCCGCTTGAGTTGTTGCTCCGTATGGAGCAGGTGCGTCCGCCCGGAAACATGCGTCTGACCAATTTCAATGTGGCCCCGGACAAGTCGATTTTCCTGCGTGGCAGCGCGCCGACGGCGGATTTGGCCCTTTCTTTTGCAGAGAATGTGCGGCGCAGCCCGAATTTGGCCAACTATGCTTGGGAGACGCCCTATCCGCAAAGTCAGGCCGACGGGTCGTTCTCCTTCACCATTTCCGGCAAACCCCGAACCCTTGCCACACGATGAAACCCAGTGAACAACGTTTGCTCGCCTTGTTTTCCGGAACCATGCTGCTCGCGGGATCGTGGATGGCTTGGTCGAATGTGTCCGAGGCTCGCGGGGCGATGCGCGAGGAGGCAGCGGCACTGCAGGGGCAGACCGATCTGGACCGTATCTATGTGACCGAGTTTGCCGGCGAGTTGGAAGCGGCGGACGCTTGGATGCGGGAGCGTGTGGGCGAGCCCATATCCTCGCAGCAGGCGATGTCGGAATTGTTGGATTCGGCGCAGGACAGCGCCTCGGCGGCCGGACTGCGCCTTCGGGATCCGAATTTCCGGTCCCCTGAAGAGCGGGGTAGGTATTTGCTTGCCCGCGTGGTGGCCCGGGTGGATGGTGCGGAGCAGGCTGTGTATTCGTGGTTGGCGAGTTTTCATGATCCGGACCGGTTGCGTTCGGTGCATGCGCTGACGATCCAGCCCAACCGCGATGACGATACAGTGATTAGTGCCGAGGTGGAGTTCGCGCGTTGGTTTCTCTCGTCCGACGACCCTGAAGACATTATCGAGTGAGCATCATGAAAACGAAACAGATAGCGACATGTGTTTTGGGAGTGTTCGTCTTGGGCACGGCGTGCTCCGGTTTCGCACGCTCGGAGACAAGGAGTGGTGGCAACGGCACGGTTTTCGAGCCGCCGCAGGCACCTCAGGTGCAACGGTATCAGAGATTGTGGGATCAGAGTCCATTTACGGCGCGGCCGATCGAGGTGGTGCCGGAGGAGGCACCCCTGTTTGTGGAGGATTTGCGGTTGGTGGGTTTGGTGGAACAAGGGGGAAGAGCGTTGGCGATTCTGCAGCGATTGAGCACGGAGGAGTACATGCGTGTGAGGGAGGGGGATGACGAGGGGCCGGTGCGCTTGGTGGGGACAGTGGGTGACGGCCCGCTGATGTCCAGGAGTGTGGAGCTTCAGGCGGGTGGGGAGACCGCCTCGTTGGGATTTGATTTGGCGGCTACGATTCCCCAGCCGGGTGCCGGTGCCGCGCGGGCGCAGCCTGCGGAGGAAGAGGGCCAGGAGCGGCGTCGCGGGCGGCGTGATCAGGCGGAGGCAGGGGGTGAGCGCCAGGAACAGCGCGGGCGTGGAGGGAGAGAGGCGGCGCAGCGGCAGCAGCAGCAGCAGGAGGAGGCTCCGAGGCCGGTGCCACGGCGGCGCGTGGTGTTGCCCTCTGATTGATAAGACCTGAAAGTGACCAGGTGTATGCGTTTTCATCAACTGTGGGAAGCCTTGCATTCAGAACCAGCATTTAATATCGTTTCATAAAGAACCATCAACCCAAACCGAGTTTCCGATACCACTACCCATGCATTCTCATTTCAGCCTATTCGCCCGCACAATGTGCTGCGGGCTTGTCATTTTGTCCCTTGCGTGTTTGCCCCGGATCTCGGCGCAGGAGCTGCCCCCGGGAGTGCCTGGCGGGCCGGGGCTTCCCGGAATTGACGCGGGTCCGGTGGATGTTCCGGCTGCCGATGATGTTCTGGAGGGCGGCATGGCGATTCCGAACGCGAGCATCATCCAGGTAGTACTGCCGCTGTATCAGGAGCTTACCGGGCGGCAGGTGATCCTCGATACGAATATCGCCGACAACAACGTGAGGATTGTGATGTTGGGCCCGGTGGACCGCGAGGAGGCCATCGAGTTTATCGAGGACACCCTAATGCTCAACGGGTACGTTTTCGTGCCGACCAACCGGGAAAACACGTTCAAGCTGATCAATGCGGGAGGCGGGCAGAATCCGCGCGGCCAGGGGATACCGGTTTTTACTGACGGCAGCGAGCTTCCGCAGTCGGATGCCCTCGTGGCGTATGTGATGACGCTTCAGTATATCAACCCGGAGGAAGCGGTGAGGATTTTCCCACAGATCGTGCAGATGAACAATTACGGTTCGATTGTGGCGGTGCCCAATGCGTCGGCGGTCATCATTACCGAGAACGTGCCGCTGATCCGGCAATTGATTGCGTTGCGCGAGCGGGTGGATGTGTCGGCGGCGCAGACGCGGACCAAGTTTTTTGATCTGGAGCGGGCGGACGCGGAGCGCGTGGCGGAATTTCTGCGCGAGTTTTTGGAGATCGAGGAATTCCAAGGTGCGCGCATGGTGCGCGAGGGCGTGGGGCAAGGGGAGGCTCCTCCGCCCCCGCAGCAGAATGGAGGTGGGGATGCCGCCGCTGCAGCAGGTGCAGAGGCTGGCGGCGGCGCTGTAGTCGGGGGTGCTCCCTCGACCCGGATCATGGCCGATCCCAGAACAAACAGGATTGTGGCGCAGGCCCGGGAGATCGATCTTCTATTCATCGAGCAATTGGTGGAGGAACTCGACAAGGAGAGCGAGGCGCGGACTTTCCAGCGCTTCTCGCTGCAGTTCATGACGGCGACCGAGTTGCTTCCGCTGGCGGAGCAGGCCTTGTCGAGGGATCTGGGTGACGGCGCGGTGACCACCGGCGACGCCGGGACGCGAGCGCGTCAGACAGGGCGGCAGGCAACCACACAGTCCCAGGAATTCGGCGCGCGCATGGGCGGGCAACAACAAACCGGCTTCGGTGCTGGTGGCGCTGGCGGGACGACGCGGACCGGAGGAGGGTTCGGCTTGAGCACCCCGGATGCGCCACCGGTGGCCGAGGCCGTGACGGTGGGCAAGGCTTTCCTTGTCGCGGACAACGAGCGCAATGTCCTCATTGTGACAGGGCCACCCGAGAGCACCCGGTTGATTTCGCAATTGGTGGAGGAATTGGATCAGAGGCCGCGCCAGGTGATTTTGTCGACGGTGATCGGCCAGCTTGCGCTGGGGAATGATTTGAAGCTGGGAGTGGATGCGGTGCGCACACTGGAGGAGATGAGTTCACATCCTCCGTTCGCCGGCGCGGGATCATTATTGTCCAGTGGGCGCGATGGGTTTTTCGACCTGGACGACCTGCTGGACGTGGGCGGTTTTCCGGCCACTCCGGGCTTGTCGCTTTACGGCAGGTTGCGTGACGACCTGAGTTTCTACGTCAACATGCTGGAAGAGACCAATCGCTTCAAGGTGCTTTCGCGCCCGAGCATCAAGACGGCGAACAACCGGCGCGCGATCATCCAGAGCGGTCAGCGGATTGCCGTGCCGACCAACACGATTACCGGTGGTGGAACGGCCGCCGGGTCGGTGACATCGAACATTGAGTTCCGCGACGTGGTGTTGAAACTCGAAGTGGTGCCCCTGATCAACAGCGAGAAGGAAGTGACGCTGACCATTTCCCAGATCAACGACAATGTGATTGGCACTCAGGTGGTTGCGGGCAATACGGTTCCGATCATTGGCACGCAGGAGTTGCTCACGACGGTGACCGCCAGCAACGGGCAGACGATTTTGCTCGGAGGATTGATCACGGAGCGTGAGGAGCGAACGATCAGCGGGGTGCCGGTTCTGGTACACGTGCCGGTGCTCAAGCACCTGGTGAGCACGACATCGAAGACGAAGAATCGAGACGAGCTTTTGATCTTCATCCAGCCGAAGATTGTGGACACGGAGGAGGATTTGATCGGGGCCAATTTGGACGAGCTGGGGCGCGCGAATCTCACTCCGGACGCCCTTGAATTCGCAGTGCCCTGGTATGACAGGCGCATGGACGAGCCCCCGGTGGAAACCGAGCCGCGCGGCACACGGACCGGCAGCCGGTTCTGACGGATTTCGCGGCCCGTGTTCTGGTTCGGATTGCTTTGGATACCCGCCATGTTGAAAGGAGTATCGCCGCTGCTTTCGCCCGACCTTCTCGCCTGCCTGGCGCGGATGGGGCACGGCGATGAGATCGTACTGGCGGACGCGCATTTTCCGGGTGAGTCCGTAGGTCGCCTGGTACTGCGTGCGGATGGATTGCGGATTGCTCCTCTTTTGGATGCGATTCTGCCCCTGTTCGAGTTGGATTGCTATGTGCCCGACCCGCTTGTGATGATGGCGGCTGTGAAGGGAGATGTGCTGGACTCTGCGGTGGAAGAGAGATATTTAGCGGCGGTTTCGCGGCACATGGCGGAAGTGCCCTCTGTGGCGCGCCTGGAAAGGTTCGCGTTCTATGAAAGGGCGCGCGGTGCTTTTGCGGTGGTGATGACGGGGGAGACCGCCAAGTATGGAAACATCATCCTGAAGAAGGGAGTGGTTTCGGTGGTTTGTGCGGGTGGGTGAATTCCGTCTGGCATCTAAGTGAGTATGGCTGCTCGTTACCGGGACCAGATTCGACCTGCCGCTCCGTATACGGGCTTGCAGGCGGCTTGGCATGATCGATTCTGGGAGAGCGAGACGGCGGCGGCGAGGGAGGCGGGTGTGTGGCGGAGGCGTTTGGAGGCGGTGGTTGGCGAGGGGGCGAAGGTGTTGGATGCGGGGTGTGGCAGTGGCAGGATTCTGGCCCCGCTGGCGGAGGCGGGATTCGAGATGACCGGTGTGGACAGCTCGCGTGAGATGCTGGAGGCGGCGCGCGCCAGGAAAGGCTGTGATGCGGCGGAATTGCGGTGCGGCCGTCTGCCGTCCAACCTTCCAGAGGGCCCGTTTGACGCAGTGATCTCCACGGCATTCAGCCTGATGCTTTTGCCGCCCGAGGATTTGCAGAGGCTATGGAGCGGCTTTCACCGGGTGCTTCGCCCGGGAGGGGCTGTGATGGCATCCTTTTTTGTCCCTTGGAGTGAAATTCTGGAGGGAGAGGACGGGCGTTGGCACACAGAGCGGGTGATGCCGCTTGAGGATGGCGGGTTGGCGGAACAGCATGCACGGGGGAAAATCGATCTATGGCGGCAAATGCTTGTTCGGGATCTGCGCTTCGTCCGCCGGGATGTGAGCGGGCGGGTGTGCGATGAGATGATGGTGCGTGAGGAAACGGCCTACTATTTTCCACGGGAAATCCAACATGCGCTTGATGCGGCCGGGTTTGCCGACGTGACTATAACCGGCGAGTGGCGCAGGACACCGCCGCGGCAGGGAGACCGCTTTTTCGTGGCCGAGGCGAGGCAGGGGAAAGAATGAGGGAGGCTTGGAAGAGGAGGCTTTGCCAGTGTTGGGGGTGATGCGTGTGGAGGTGGAGGAATGGGAGCGTGTGATGAGCGGGTATGGACGGCTTTACTGGCGGGTGGCTGGCAGCGCGGCGAGCCTGGCGGCCGCAGCGCGAAGAGTTTAAATTACCGAAGTCATCGGTGGTGGCGAGTCCGATGCGGGCGTTGCCGTGATCGATCCCAAGGGCGGGGTGGGGGGCGAGTTTTGAGTTTTGAGGAGACCGGGTGTGGGCTGGTCGGTGAGTTTTTGGGTGGCTTCGGCTAGCGTAGCCCGCTTTACATCTGGCATATTATGATTTGTGGAAAAGGAGAGAGAAATCAGCCGCTGCGCGGGGTTTTTTGGGCTGAAATGGGTCTTTTTCCCGATTCCGGCGTTGCTCGTCGGTTGCGAATCTCGATTCGCGCCCTCCTCGC
>SLCJ01000130.1 GCA_007125835.1 Verrucomicrobiales bacterium
GATAGGATTCATCGCTGAAATCGAGATCGGCAGTCACTTCGATGCCGATGCGCGGCGGATCGGTGATGACGAGGGCGTCGAGGGCGGTCGCCAAGCCGCCGCTGGCACCCGGTGCGGCGCTGGTGATGCGGATGGCAAACGCGCTTCCCTCGGGATCGGCTTCGCCAAGGTCCACCTCGACCACGCCCAGCCTCGCCGCATGAGTGTCCACCGCTGTGGCGACCTGCCGCCCGTTGACGCTGAGGTCGACGATGCCGTTGCCGGTTCCGGTGGACAGGCGGGCGCGAAGCTGCCGACGAGTGAATTGCTCGGTGATGCGAAATTCGACATACTGCCCCGGTTCTGAAAATGGAATCTCGAGGTGTTGACCGCCGCTGAGGACGAGATCCGGGTTTTGTTCGGCTGGCGGCGTGGAGGGCTGCGCGGTCAAGCCGGCGGAAGAGGAGGTCGGGGTGAGCGCTTCCCCTTCGATCGCGCCGGGAATCGGCGCGATCCCGCCGCGCCGAAGCAAGTCGGAACGCGCCTGCATGTCTTCGAACGAGGTGATCGGGCGGACCGCCTCCTCGGGCAGCGGCGGGCGGTTGTGAGTGACGCCGGGTTTTCCATACCAATAGGTTGCCACGCTATACATCAGCAGGTCCCATGGGTTGCGCTGGCTGGTGCCGGCCGAGGCCTCCATGTCGAAAACCAGGCGGCTGTCGAACGGAATGGCATCCAGCGAACGAGTGCGCATGTTGATGTTGTATCCCTGGGTCGAATCGGAATCGCGGGACCCGACCTGGACGTTGGACGCCCAGGGTATGGAAAATTCATCTTCGCGGGTCGGGTTCACGCCGCCGGCCCAGCCGTAATAGTCTTCTGTGCCGGTGCCGAAGTGGGAGGGAAATTTCGCCACATCGTAATCGTCGTCGATGTAGATTTTCTCATCGCCCTCGCCCCACCAGCCGGTGGTCAGGTTGAGCACCGTCCAGGAATCACCAACAAAGACGCCTTGGCCGTGGATCTCGATGAAATTCCAATCGAGAAAGGGTGTGCCGGGAATGATATCATCGGCGCGCCAGTTTGCATGGAAGCGCATCGACTCTTCATTCCACTCCCAAGGGCCGGTTCGCGTGTCGATTCCTGCCTCGACGTCGTTCTCCCCGAGATTGATCAGCTCAATCGTGGCAGACTCGCGATAGGGCATCACCCAGCGGCAGATCATTTGCCCATCCTCTGCGGACACCTCGAGCGGCACGGTGCGGAAGGTGTTGAGGCGGTTTGAGCTGCAGAAGAATTCGCCGACGGGGCACCAGACAGTCTGTTCGCCGTCGAAGGTGGCGGCGAGCACCAGCGAGCGAAGGATTGAGGGGTCGTCGGCGACGGCGGCGGGGTCGAGAGTGATCTCCAGATGGCGCACAGCGGCTGGGCCGCCCGGCAGATCAACCGCCATCCGCTCACCCGCCGGGATACGCCCGGCCATTGTGCTGCGGGTGTCGCCATGCGTGGCAGGGTGCGAGAGCACCTCTGCGGTGGCGGCGAGTTGGGGTGATTCGAGGTCCTCGAGAGTGAATGTCCGCACCGTGGTTCCCTCCGCATAGGCGCGGTAGTTGATGATGTTGTAGAATGCGGGTTCGGTCAGTGTCACGATGCATGACTCGGCGAACGGGATGGGCAAATGAAGCACGCCGGCGCGCGCGGTGAACGCGGCAAAGGGATAGGGAATGGCGATGGTGTTTTGCGGATTGGGTTTGGCTCCGTATTCCGGGCCCCAGTCGAGATTGGTGAGTAACTCGATGAAATTCTGGTCGATCACCGGGGTATCTGAGCCATCGAGGTAAATGCGTATGTTCGGCCCGACGCGGTTGTTGAAGCTGTAATAGAAGAATGGAGTCCACATACGGGTGAGAGCGCCTGGGCCGTCGTGCTCCATGACGACCCATTCGGTGTTCCCGTTGATTTCAATCTGACGGATGTAGCCGATGCCGTCGCTGTCGGCAAACCATCCGCCAGTCCCTTGGTCTGGCTGGTCCCTCGCTGTGGACAAGCGGTTATAACTGCTGGCTTGCAGGGACAGGTGGCGAGGTGCCGAAAAGGTTGCCACGGCATCGCGGTCGCCCATTTCCTGTAGCAGTGATTCAAAAGTGACTTCGGGTGCGGCGGACGCGAACAGGGTTGCCAAAACGAGAGCGGCGGTTGCGCTTGTGATTTTCATGATGATGGATCAGGGTTTAGTGGGGTTTTACGATGTCTGTCCCGCGTTCCGGCGGGTAAACTTTGAGATCGACGAGTCGGGTGCCCTCCGCGCGGCCTTCGACGACCGTGCGGCCCGGGGCATGCAGGCGGAATGAGACATTCCAATCCTCGGGCCAAGCGGGCAGCAGGTGAATGGCATCGCCTTCGGCTTGCATGACCATTGCCTGCACCGCAGCCATCAGTACGCCGCCGTGGGTTTGGTCCGGCGTCCAGTCGTAGTGCGGTGCCCAAAACGCGGGATAACGCTTGCCTGGATCCCGCGAACGCGAGCGCGTCACCACGGCGTTGCGCGTTTCATCGGCCAGGCCGAGCCAAGCCATGAAAAGATCATCCTGCCGCCACCCGGTATGGCCGCGATGCCAGCGGTGGCGCAACGCGTTGAGGGCCTTCGCGTGTTCTGCCTCCGGTGACCGCGCAGTGATCTGACGGAACGGAAAGACAGGGTAAAGTTCGGGGTTTTCGACATTGTTGTGGACGGCGAATTTCTCCGCCGGCGCGATGGCCGGGCCGTCCGGCGTATCACGTGTGGAAAGTGCGGGCATGCGGTCGAGCAATTTCTGCCACAGCGCGCGATCCGCTTCGGGGGCGGCGTTACCCGCAAGATCGAGCAAGCGGGATGTCACTGCGGTGATGCCGGAAACATCCGTGGCCGGGTTCGTGGTCTCCCACCACGTTTCCAGAGCCATCGAAGGATACATGATCATTTTGCCATCGGGGCCGTCCTCAAAGCGAGCATCGAAAAAGGTAAGCAGCTCGCGCGCGGTTGGGATGATGGTCTCGGTGAGATAATCCTGGTCGAGAGTGTGCTCATAATAGAGGGTCATCAGCCAGAGCAGTTCCAGGGCGCTGGTCCATTCCCACTTGTGCCAGCGGCTGTCTTGGAGCCGTTCCTCGAATGAGTCTCCGCGCTCGGAAAATGGCTTGGGACCGTAGCAGTGGGCGAATGCCGCGCCCCATGGATAGACGCATTCCGGGAGATACGCGCCAGGCAGGCCGCTGTAAAGGCGGGTGCGTTCGATGGACATTGGCAGCACGTCCTCGACATAGGTGCGGAAAAGTGAATGCATCAAATCCGTATCGCCGGCGGTCGGCATGGCATGGTAGGGCAGGCGGATGTTCTGCCACCACAGACCGTTGCCCCAGCGGCGATAGTCTGGGCCGCCGGGCCGCCCGTCGTGCGGGATGGTGAAGGTCGAGCCGTTGAAGCGGATCGGGTATTCCCCGCCTCCGGCGCAGGCGAAGATGTGCCGCTGGAGATGGTACATTTGCGTGAGATGAAAGGCATCGTTGGTTTCCGGTGCCTGGTGGCGAATGACGACCTCGCCATCCACCCGCACCAAGAAACTCCCATGACCGAAATCGGCCGCGAGATGTACCCATTGCCCCGAGGGGATCGGGGCATTGCCCCGCAGCGTGTGTCGCCCCGCGATCAGCCGCGGCACTCCATTTTGCAGGTCGAGGAGAAATCCGTCATCAATGCCGGCGGTCACCTTGTCGAAGATGCGTCCGGTTGGCCTGCCCTCGATTTTGATCCATGCTTCCGCATGCAGGCCATTGGCGAGATCCCACTCTGCTGAGCCCTCCACCGGACCGGGCTGCGGTGTGAGGCTCTCCCAAAGCGCATCATCTCCGGTGCCACTTGGCAGATCGTGCGCAATGGTGGACAAATCATCGCCGCCAGCCGGGCGCAATGACACGCGCCCCCACTCGGCGGCCAGGCGATTGCCGCCCGCCGAATCGATGCCGATGCGCAGGGGATGCGCGTTTTCCGGGATTCGCAGGCCGACCGACGGACCGTCGATCTCAATCCAACTGCGCTGCCAGAAATCGCGCCAATGCGCCTGATGCGCCGCCTTGTCCGCCGCGCCATCGCGTTCGCGGGCGCCGCGTGCCAGGGCTTCGGTCTCTTCGAGCCATGCCGCCGGTGTGGACGGGTGGCGGGTGGTGACGACAAGCTGAAAATGATGCCGCTCCGATGGCGGCGCGTCGAGCGCGCGCTCACCGTCCGGCACGCCAGCGGGATGACCGAGCAGTCCGCCAAACACCCGGTTCAACAACATGTCGTCCGCAGGATCATAGGAAAGCCCCTGATGCCGCATCGTCGCGGGCACGCCAACTGATTCGTCGTTGAAATGAAACCAACCGATACGCCCGAATTCCGCAGGCACGATCGTGTCGGCCGGCACCACCGTGGGCGGCGCATCGGGTATGCCATTCCAGACATCGGCGACTTCCAGGCTTGGCAGGGCCTCATCCTGGTTCCGCCAGAGGGCCAGTTCGGCGCGGGCGGCCATGGCCGCGCCGGACTCGAGCACGGCGTGAACCACCGGGTGGTGCGCATCCACCCAGAGCAACCAGCGTGCGGGCCCGTCGGCCGTCTCGAATTCCACCCGCAACGTCGAATCCTCGAGGTGCAGGGTTTGCCGGAAAGCGCCCTCGGCGGCAGGTTTCCCCGGCAGCAGGGCAAGGCCGCCCACTTTCAGCAAGCGGCCATTGCGATCATAGCTGTCCTGCTTGCCCACAAGCATGTGCAGGCTGCCATCCGCGTGCGTCCATGCATTGAGCGTGATATCGCCATTGCCTAGCGGCATGCTGTCCTGAGGGCCATTGCCAGGGGTGTCCCAGGTGACGTTGTAACGCGAGGGATCAAAGGATTCCCCGGTGGCGGGTGCGATCAACAAAACCGCCAGCGCCGCTGGTATTATGCCTGGTTTCATCATGGATTTTATAAATTGAATATATTTGTTTGCTAATTAACTGGATTGAACAGAATCGCTTCAAGGCTGGATTTCGAAGCATTTCCATCGACGAGTGATACACTGACCTTGTGTTTGCCTGGCTCCTCGAAACGGATCACCCCGATGGGGTAGGTGTGATAGACTGCAGTGGCTGCCTGTTGGTTCTGGATTCGCGCTCCTTCCGAGGTGGTCACACTCCAGACCGGGCGGCCCTCTCCCTTATAGGTAAGAGAAACATGGTAGTCGCCAGCCCGCGCCACATCGACCTCCCACTCGGCCATGCCAGCCGGCTTCCAGTCCGATACTTGGACGGCGAATTTCCACTCGCCGAATTTCTCCATCCACTGGATGCGCCTTTTGGCAGCAGCGGAGACATCCGCGAACTCGCAGAACAATTGGCTTTGTATGTTAGGATGAATGGAGCTTGTCTGATCGATTCCTGGTGGCTCCTCGAACTTCATCTCAATCACGCTGGCAATGGCCGATGTGGTGGAAGCGTCCGCTGCCTCTGCCGCTTCGATGACCGTCCAGCTTCCCTCCTTTCCGATGGTGAGCGCGTGCCTCCTTCCATCGTGTCCGATCAGCTCGGCTGACGATGGATTGCCTCGCATGCCGGGCAGAAAGACGCGTTGATCGGAGGGCCAGTCAAAGACGACGATGTGGAGCGTGTTGCCCTTGCGGGTGACGTCACCCCATGGTTGGGCCTGCCCCCATGGTGAGGGGCTGGCGCCGTAGATTACGCCTGGATGCTCCTTGATCCATGCTCCGGCCTGGATCAGATTGTCAGCGGCCATTGCGGGGATTCGCCCCTTGCCGTCCGGCCCCACATTGAGCAGATAAGTGCCGCCGCGGGCAACGGTCGACACGAGGCGGTGTAGGATTTCCCGGGGGGACTTCCAATTTTGATCATACCATGCGTAGGACCACGAATCATTGGTGGTATCACAGGTTTCCCAAAGCCCACTTCGGTTTCGCAGGGGCACCTCCATGTCGCCCAGACTCACGTAATCTCCCATGCCATGGCCAATGCGTGAGCAGAGCATGGCCGTTGGCTGATTTCTGGCCACCACTTCGGCGAGAGCTTTGACATGTCGGGCAGGCATGCCGCCCGGGGTATCGAACCAAACGAAGGCGAGTTCGCCATAGTTCGAGCAAATTTCCACCACTTGCGGGTAGCACTTCTCCTCGAAATACTGATCGAAGGTCACCGGGGAGCCATCGTCGTTGTGTTCCGGCCCGCCTGCGCCACCTGGTGCTGTCCAGTCCTGGTTGTGCGAGTAATAGAACCCGAAACCCAGGCCTGCCTCGCGACAAGCCTCCGCCAATTCCTTCATGGGATCACGGCCGAACGGGGATGCATCCACGATGTTGAATGGGTGGGCCGACTGGAACATTGCGAATCCCTCGTGGTGCTTTGCGGTGATGATGATCCACTTCATTCCGGCCTCCTTCGCCACACGAACGATTTCGGTGGCGTCGAAATCGACGGGATTGAACTGTGCTGCAAGAGCCATGTATTCGGAGCGGTCGATGGCCATCTGGTTGAGGATCCATTCCCCAATCCCGTAAAATGTTTGTTCCTTCCATTGCCCGCCAAGGTGCGAGTAGAGACCCCAGTGGATGAACATCCCATACTTGCCGTCACGGAAAAGCGCGGTGCGTTCGTCCGTTTCCGCTCCTGCCCTCACGGATTCGCCGCCCCACATTTCATCCATTGACTCGCCGCCTTGCGCGGGAAGTAGCAGTGATGCCGACAGGGCGATGACCAAATGGAGTGGCTTCATGGATCGTATGTTCCGTTTTGATTATCGATTCCGGGAGATGCCTCGTGCCGCAAGACGATTCCCCGGCAGGGGAATCACCGCATGGTGGCCCAGAACATTCCTCCGGCGGGGAGGGTGACTGGCAGATGGAGGCGGGTGCTGCGGTGGAGCGGGTGTTGGGCTTCCGCCTCGCCCATGGGTGCGACGCGGGCGGTGCCTTCGAGGCCGGTGTAATAGACGTCGATGTCGAGGGTGCGGGTCACCTCGTGATCGAGCGGGTTGAAAACGACGAGCATGCCTTTGGTTTCGAGTTTTGGGTTCACGTGGAGCATCCAGTCGAGATCGCGACCATCGGCACGGCGGCCGTGGACCATGTCGCTTTCGAGGATGTCGCGGTGTTGTTTGAACCAATCGACCCAATGTTTGACCACCGCCTTGGTGGCAGGTGTGTCGAACAGCCGCGGGCCGCGGTAACATGCCTGCACGCCGAGGGCCAGGTTCGAGGCGAGCATGCGGCCGTAGTGGTCGCGGTGTTGGTCGAGCGGCTCGATGGTGGCCGCCGCGCCGCCGCCGTGGTATTGGGCGAGCGGCACGAACATCCAGCCCATGGATGGGGTTTTCTCCCAGCTGCCGTCGTAGATGTTCTGGCGGGTGTGGATCACCTGGTGGGCTCGCGGCAGCGACCAGTTGACCTCGCGGTAGCCCATGCCGGTTTTGTTCGAGCCACTGAGGAAATAGTAATCCGGCACGTTGAGGTAAATCCCCTCGCTGCGGCACCATTGATAGAAATCGCGGATGATCCGCCACTGCGCCCATTGCGAATCGTGCTCGCCTTTTTGCAGCGGCGGGCGCGGGGTGACGTCGACATCGCCCGGATAGGAGCCATCGTGCTCGAAGACGGAAAATCCGGTGTGCCGGTGGAATTGGTATAGCTTGCGGAAATACTCCTGCCCCCACTCGCTGGTGAGCGCCGGACAATTGTTGTGGGTCGGCCTTTCGCCGGGCGGGCTGACGATGTCGTTGCCGCCGCCGACGCGCCGCGAAGAAAGCAAAGAATAGGAACCGATGTCGATGCCCTTCGAACGGGCGTGGTCGGCCACGCGTTTCCACGTGTCGAGGAAATCAGGGTTATCGTTCTCGATATTGAAGCCGCTGCCGAATGACAAGATGATCATTTCAAAGCCGACTTCCGCCGCGTTGTCGATGGCCTGGATGGCGGCCTCGGGGCGCGAATCGAGCAGGTGGTGCATCAACGGGTTTTCGGTGATCCAGGGGGCGACCGTGCGGTACATCCGCTTGAGCGCCAGCCCGCGGCGGGTGCGGCATCTGCTGTCGTGGACGAGTTGGAAGGTGCGGTGGCTCTCGAAGGTGCCACCCGGCGCGATGTCCTGCGCCGGACCGCGGTCGGGCGAGACGACGAGCAGGGTCGGTTGCTGGCGGGAGTAATTGACGATGCTGGTGTATTGCGGGTCGGCCCGCCAATGGACGACGTGGCGGTTGGCGTGGTCGTGGTTGAATCCGCCGAAGGCGAAGTTGGTCTCGACATGAAGGATCTGCGGGACGGGTTGGGCGACGCCGGCTCGGGTTTCCACCGGGTTGTCCTCTTCCGCCACCGCGAGGATTTCACTGGAGAAGCGGTCGATGGTGATGGTTTCCTCCGTGCCGTTCTGCACGGTAAGCCATTTGGAGAACACCGGAACGCCGTCGTAGAGTTCGTAGTGGACGGTGAGCGTGATCGGCGGGGCGCTTGGCAGTGGCGTGGCAAGTGCGGCCTCGTCGAGCGCGCCATAGGCGGTGAAGGATTCAATAAGCAGGCGTCCGGGTTCGCCATGCGGGCCGCCGTGGTCGCTGGCGCCACCCGTTTTGTCGAGTTTGCCAATGCGCACGGTGACCGGATCGCCCAGGTTGGGTGAGATGTCTGCCTGATGA
>SLCJ01000218.1 GCA_007125835.1 Verrucomicrobiales bacterium
CTGGTGGCTTTTGAAGTCGAGCCAGCGGTCGAGGGTGCGGGTGCGGCGGATGAGTTGGCGGAGGGGTTTGCCGTATTCGTTGACCATCCAGACGTTAGGGGCGATGTAGCCCATGCGGCCCTCGGGTTTGAGGAGACTGATGCCCTTTTCGATGAAGGGGAGATACATGTCGAAGATGCGGCCGAGAGTGTGGAGCGAGATGGCGCGCTCGCCGGCGGCGGAGCTGAGGCCGAAATTGTAGGCGGCGGAGAAATAGAGGAGGGTGCGTGGGTGGGCGAGCAGGTTGTCGGCCTGGCCTTGGGCGCAGAAGACTTTGGCGGGGATGTGGAGGGCATCGAGTGCGGCGTCGTCCTCGAACAGGCCGCCGTTGAAGCAGTCGATGTCGTGCGGCCCGAAATTGCCGCCATCGCGCATGGCGCGGAAGAGGGCGCGCATTTCGTCCCACGGGCCGGAGCCTTCGGGATCGTAGTGGCGGCTCTGGCTCCGCTCGATGAGGATGTCGCGCAGCAGGTCGGGCGGGTAGCGCAGGACGCGCCCCATGTCTTCGCAGAAGAGGATGAAGATGCAGCGGTCGAGGAAGCGCTGGGTGAGGCGCACAAGCTGGCCACGCGTGCCGCTGAAGCCGGGGTTGGATTCGACGAGGGCGCGGTAGACGGACTCGCGGTAGTCGCGGTATTCGCGGTAGAAGTCCTTCTCGATGGCCTTTTCGCGGACGATTTGGTCGCGCAGCAGGCGGTCGAGCTGCGGGGCACCGCGTGCGGCGAGCAGCATGTCGGGCTGGAAGATTCTCCAGAACACGAAGCGGCGGAAGGCGGCGGCGGGGGTGTCGCCGAGCAGCGTGGGCTCGGTGGCGGAGGCAGGGCCGCTGATGACAAAGCGCTGAAATTGCCCGCGCCCGAATCGGCGGGCGTAGAGGCGGAATTCGTTCATGTCGGTGACGAGCGCAAGAGATGGACAGGAAAGAGGAGATTCTTAGCCGACGCCGAAGACCTCGTGTGAACGATTCGCAGGCAGAATTGACCGAAAGAGGAGCTTTCGAGTATGCATAATCTGCATATTATGCATACAACGCAATGAAAACCCGGGTTACGATCACGATTGATCCAGCGGTCCACCGCCGTGCCAAGCGCGTGGCGCGGTCACGGGGAACGAGTGTTTCCGGACTGATTGAGGCGGCTCTCGAATCGGTGACGGCGGTATCGAAGCCGTCTGTGGTCGATGCCATGATCGGTTCGGCCGCTTTGCGGAACCCCTCGGTCGGCGAGGATACGCTTTATGAGGCTCTGGCATCTAAGCATTTGAATCGATGAGGGTGCTGGTGGACACCGATGTGCTTCTTGATGTTGCGTTGGCCCGGGAACCTCCCGTGCCTGCTCTTTCCCCATCTGCTTTTCTCAAACAGATTTCTTTGTGAAGTCCACGAAAATCACACCGTCGCCTCGGTGTTCAGCTGCAGCATCCTCCTGGGCCGCCCGACGAGTGAGCGGGCTTTTGGCTGGGGGGGGAGGGTTGGGGTGTCGCGAGCGCTGCGGTGGGTCGGGGCGATTTCCGCACAACTTTTGCGCCTGGTGGCGTTTCAGTCACGTAGGACCGGTGGCTGCTCGGATAGGATTCCCATGCCGGCGCGCCTTTCCTACGAAAACCCAGATAACATATCAGCAACCATGAAAAAAACCATCTCTTTTCTTGCTGGCGTCGCGCTTTTCGGAGCGGCGGCATTTACCTCGGCGGAGGCTCCGGCCATTGGTTCGGACGCGCCGCAATTCACTCTTTCGGACACCCACGGCAAAGAGCATTCGCTGTATGACTTCGGCGGATCCGTGGTGGTGCTTGAGTGGATCAATTTTGATTGCCCGTTTGTGGCCCGCCATTATGCTTCGGGCCATTTGCCTGCCTTGCAGAAGCGGGTGACGGAAGCGGGTGGCACCTGGCTTGCCATTTGCTCCAGTGCGGAGGGCGAGCAGGGGTTTTTCGAGCCGGAGGCGATGAATGAGCGGGCGGAGAAGGAGGGATTCGCTGGCACGGCGATCCTGTATGATACCGATGGCACGGTGGGCCGCGCATTTGGTGCGCCGGTCACTCCAACTATCGTGATCATTGGCGAAGACGGCACGGTGGCTTACTGGGGCGCGGTGGACAGCGACGCCCGAGGTGGCGCCGAGGATGTGACCGACTACGTGACGCTTGCCCTGGATGCGCTGGCAGCTGGCGAAGAGATCGCCAATCCTCAGACTCGTCCCTACGGCTGCTCGGTGAAATACGCCGAGTGATCGATAGGTTCCCGCGCGGCGTGGCCGGTGGCATCCGGCCGCGCCCTGATGAACAAACCAAGCCGAGCCCCGCCCGGATCGTCCGGCCCATTGTGTCGGTGGTCTGGTGCGGGCTTTTGCTCGACAAGTGGGGATTTAGCGGCGAATGTGCCGTGAGTTCGTGATTTTTCACAAATGCCTGATTTGGAAATCCCCCGCAAAGCTGTTTACCGTCTTTCCCTTTACCAGCGTTGCCTGCAGCGGTTGCAGGAGAACGAGGTGGAGACGGTCTCTTCGCAGGCGCTGGCCAAAGCGGCGGGGGTGAAGCCGACGCAGTTGCGCAAGGATTTGGCGTATTTCGGGCAGTTTGGGAAGCGCGGGTTGGGGTATGATGTGGGTGTGCTGGCGGGCTCAATTTCGGAGGCGCTGGGGCGGACCCGCTTGCAGCCGGTGATTTTGATTGGTGCGGGGAATCTGGGGTCGGCGTTGTTGAGGTATCAGGGGTTTCGCAAGGAGGGGTTTGAGATTGTGGCGGCTTTTGATGCGGATCCGATGCTGGTGGGCCGCGCGGTGCAGGGTGTGCCTGTGCGTGCGGAGGAGGATTTGGCGGATTTTCTCGCGGGTGGCGCTGTAAAGATGGCGATCCTTGCGGTGCCTGCCGAGGCGGCGCAGCGGGTGGCCAATGAGTTGGTCGGCAGCGGGGTGCAGGCGATCCTCAATTTTTCGCCTATTGTGCTCGAGGTGCCCGGCGAGGTGGTGGTCAATCACGTCGATCTGGCACTTGAATTGGAGAATTTGAGTTACTTTGTCCGATAGGGCAGGGTAGGCCGGTGTGGCGGGTGGGAGCCGGAAGAAAATGTTGTTTTACAAGTCATGATTAGTTTGCGCCAATCCACGATCGCCGGAGCACTGGCCCTGCTGCTGCAGGTGCTGGTGCTGTTGGCGTTTGGATGGCTGCTGACCGCGCCGCGGGATGAGGCCTGGGCGGCGGACCGCCCGCCGCCGGAGCAGAGCCGCGAGGTGGTGGTGCTGACGCCGATGGAAATTGTGGAGGAAGAGGAGCGCCCGCCCGAGGCGCTGACCTTTGTGGAAACCTCACCGGATCAGGTGCAGGAAGCGCCGGAGCGCCCCACCAACTTGATTTCCGACCGCGACACCCGGGCGGCTTCCGCCGCCGAGGCGGCCCTCGAGGAGGGCCCGGCCCTGCCCACCCTCGAAGGCGTGGAGGCACCGGGATTCGAACTGGCCGATTCCGAATTCCGCGATGGGCCCGACGAGGCCTCTGCCAGTGACGACGCTGCGACGAGCGACATGCCGGGGGAAATGCCAGCCGAAGAGCAGGATACCGGCGAACTGGTGGTGGTTGAGCCAGGAGAGGCGGATGAGCCAGGCGAGGCGGCGGCCCCGGGGATCGATCTCCCCGAGCTGGTGCCACTGCCGGAAGTGCGGCCACTGCCGGATTTGGCCGAGCAGGAGGAACGGGAGCCGGCGGATGATGCCGACGGCACGGCGGAAAAGGATGGCTTGCAGCCGCGGGTGGACAGCGGCGCGGTGGCGGACAGCGGATTCCAGCCGCAACGCCGCCAGCGTACGTTCGAGGGGACGATTTCGCAGTCGGGTGTGGATTCCCTCGATGCGGAAGATACGCCATTGGGCCGCTATCTGCGGCAGGTCAGCCGGGTGATCACGCGTGATTGGCAGCGGGCGTGCCGCCGCAATGAAAACATGGTGCACATCCGCAGTGGGTTCGTGCGCGTTGGTTTCAGCATCGACCGTAATGGCCGCGTGGTGGGAGCGCGGGCGATTGACGTGCGCGATGCCGGGCAGATTCAGACGCTTTTTACGGTGGAGGCGGTGCGCAATGCAACGCTGCCGCCGATTCCCGCCGAGGTGCGCGAGATGCTGCCCGGCGAAACCCTTGAAATGGCCTTCAATTTCCTTTTCTTCTGACGTTATTCTTTGATCCTATGAATCCGACAAATTCCGAACTTGAATCCTCCTCGCGCCTGGCGGAAGCCGCCAGGTTCCAGGGCGAATGGCTTGCCACTGGTGGTGTGTTTCTGTGGCTGATCCTGGTCGCGGCGCTGATCGCTTTGTTTATTATCATCGTGCGTGTGTTGTGGATGCGGCGGCGGCATATCCTGCCCGGCGCGTTGGTTCGCGCCTATGAGGCGATGGAGGGGGATGAGGAGGCGGTGGAGCGTTTGTCGCGCCTGGCGGCGGACCCGCAGCAGGCCTCGCCGCTGGCGCATGTGACCCGGGTGGCGCTCAATGGAGCAACGGAAAACCTGCCGGATTTGGAAGGCGCGGTGGAGGCGCGGGCGCGGCGCGAGGTGTCGCGCATGCAGTGGGGTCTGCCGGTGTTGGAGATCGTGGTTACGGTGGCTCCCTTGCTCGGGCTGCTGGGCACGGCGGCGGGTTTGGTGGATGTGTTTGGCGGGCTGGCTTCCGAACAGCGCGACATCACGCAGATTGCGCTGGGCGTGGGCAAGGCGCTTTCGACCACCATTGCCGGGCTTGCCGTGGCGGTGCCTGCGGTGATCGCACACACACTTTTCCAAGCCAATCTTGAGCGAGCGGCCATCGACATGGAGGTGCTGCTGCACCGCCTGGTGTCGCGCCTCGGGCGGTGAGCGAGGCGGCGGGCGCACCTTACCCGGGAATGGTTTTTCCGGACCGATGAACTGCTAAAACAAATTAAAAAAACCATGAAATTTGTCGAACGCAAGAGCCGCCGCCCGGCGGTGCCGCTGGTCAGCCTGATCGACATCCTGACGATCCTGCTGATCTTTTTCATCGTGACAACCCGTTTCCAGGAGGAGGAAATGGTGGAGGCCGAGGAGCGGCGGCTTGACATCTCGCTGCCGACGGTGGCGGATATGGAGGGCGCTCCGGCCACGGGGCAGCGGGTGGTTTTGTCGCTCACGGCGGAGGCGGGGATTTTCCTGGCGGGGGAGCCGGTGGCCTCGCTGGAGGATTTGCCGGCGGCGCTGATGGCGGTGAGAGCGGCGGACCCGGAGGCGACCTTCGAACTGGAGCCGGATGAGGCGGCCCCGCTGGGTGTGGTGATCGGCGTGTGGGATGCGCTTTCGCAGGCCGGGATCGAGGTGGGCGATGTGCCGGCCCGGGTGCTCCGCCGGGTGCCCTGACGCACCCTGTTTGCAGGCGAAAAATTTCGCGCCCGTGGCGGGGAAGATGCGCTACAGTAGGCGTCCCATGTCCGAATCCAATCCCACACCGGCCCACCCCAGCAACCCATCCAGCGGCGAATCCGAATTGATCGCGGTGCGCCGCGAGAAACTCGCGCGCCTCCGCGTACTCGGGCACGATCCCTTCGGCGCTCGTTTCGACACCGACACCACACCCGCCGCCTTGCGCGAAGAGTTTGCCGACGGGCGGCAGGTGAAGTTCGCCGGGCGGGTGCTGGCGATCCGCGACATGGGCAAATCGAACTTTTTCGTCCTCGGTGATGTCCAGGGGCGCATCCAGGGGTATATCGGTCGAAACGATGTGGATCCCGGCGTCTGGGAGGTGTGGAAGCTGGTAGACCGCGGCGACTGGATCGGTCTTTCCGGCGAAACCTTCACCACCCGCAAAGGCGAGCCGACCGTGAAAGTGACCACGCTCACCGTGCTCTCCAAGGCGCTGCGCCCGATGCCCGACAAGTGGCACGGCGTGGCCGACCGGGAACTCAAATACCGCAAGCGCCACCTCGACCTGATGTCGAATGAAGAGAGCGCGGCTTTGTTTGTGACGCGCTCGCGGATGCTCTCGGAGATCCGGCGTTGGTTCGAGGCGCGCGGTTTTCTCGAAGTCGAGACGCCGATGCTCCAGGATGTGGCTGGCGGGGCCGCCGCCCGCCCGTTTGAGACATATCACAACGCGCTCGGCATGCCGCTGACCCTGCGCATCGCCCCCGAGCTGTATCTCAAGCGCCTTCTGGTCGGCGGGTTCACACGGATTTTCGAACTCAACCGCAACTTCCGCAACGAGGGCATTTCGCGCCGCCACAACCCGGAATTCACCATGCTCGAAGCCTACCAGGCATTCGGCGATTTCGAGACCATGGCTGAGCTGGTCGAGGAAATGATCTGCCACCTCGCCGAAACCTTTTGCGGCGGATTGAAAATCGAACATCGCGACGCCGACGGCGAGTTGCTGCGGGTGATCGACCTTTCGCGTCCGTGGCGACGCGCATCCTACCGCGATCTGGTTGCCGAGGCAGCAGGCGGCGATTGGTTCGACCTGACGCCTGACCAGCGCCGCGCCCGCTGCGGCGACCTGGGTGTTGAGATTTCGCCGGACATGGAGGACTACGAAGTCACGCAGCAGGTGTTTGAGAAGCTGGTGGAGGAGAAGACATTTAATCCGTGTTTTGTGACTCATGTGGCCTCGGAGTTGATTCCGCTGGCCAAGCAGAACCCGCAGGATCCCTCGGTGATCGATGTCTACGAGCTGATCATCAACGGCCAGGAAATCTCTCCCGGCTACTCCGAGCTGAATGATCCCGATGCACAGCGTCGGCGCTTCGAGGAGCAAAGCGGTGGCGAGACGCAGAAGGTGGACACCGATTTCGTCGAGACGCTTGAATACGGCATGCCGCCTGCGGGTGGAATCGGCGTCGGCATCGACCGCTTGATCATGCTGCTCACCGGCGCGCCGACCATCCGCGACGTGGTGCTCTTTCCCCAGCTCAAGCGCAAGGAGGGATGATCCCGCCCGCGCGAGTGCACTTCCGGCCAATCCAAGCCAAGCCCTGTTGTTTTCACCTCAAGCCCGAATTTCAGCTATGTCGTTTTCCCTCGTCGAGCACATCCGGATCTGGCGCATCGAGCACTGGCTCAAGAACATCTTTATTCTCTTCGGCCACGCCGTGGCGGTGGTGCTGTTTTTCAATCTGGAAATCACCGGTTCGTTGATCGGGGCGGCGGTGCTGTCGCTGATTCCGGCCTGTCTGATCGCCTCGGCCAACTACATCCTCAACGAGATTCTCGACGCACCCTTCGACCGCCTCCACCCCACCAAAAAACTGCGTGGCATTCCGGCGGGCAAGGTGTCGGTGCCGATACTGTGGCTGATGATGGGCGGCTTGGTGGTGACCGGATTCGCGCTGGCTTGGTGGTGGTTTCCGAACCGAGGATACACCGTGGCGCTCGCCCTGCTGCTCCTCAGCGGCGTGGTTTACAACGTCAAACCGGTGCGCCTCAAGGACCGCGCCTATCTCGACGTGATCGCCGAGTCGTTTAACAACCCGATCCGCCTCTGGCTCGGGTGGTATGCTCTCATACCAGCCGGGGTCGCCGCGCCGCCGCCCTTGTCCATCACCCTCGCATGGTGGTTTTTCGGCGCGTTGCTCATGACCGGCAAACGCTATGCTGAATTCCGCTTCATCGATGACAAAGAGCTGAGTGGCAAATACCGCAAATCCTTCCAAACTTATTCCGAGCGCAGTCTGATCATTGCCATGATCACCCACGCCAACCTGTTCTGCTTCTGCACCGGCGTGGCGATGGCCAGCTACCGCGAACTGCACAACTTGGTGCTGGTGTTCCCCATGATCGTGCTCGCAGTCATCGCCTATTTCGCCCACGCCATGAGCGACCGCGGCGCACGCCTCGAACCCGAAAAACTGCTGCAGAACAAATGGATCATCGGCTGCACGCTGGCGACCGCCCTCGCCGCCGTATGGCTTCTCTACGCCGGCAAACAGGGCATCTTCGACGTGCGCGACGCCCTGCGGCTGATGCAGCCAGGCTGGTGAGTGCAGAGGTGGATAGAGGTGGATAGATAGATAGATAAAATGTGGACATCCATAAATCGCTCCACCCCCTCGACCCCGGCAGGGGAAATCCGCTGTGTCTTGGCCTGCCTCGGGGCGTGGGTGAGCATGGCAGGTAGGCCTTGGGCTTTGGTGGATCGGGCGCGCATGGTGTGCGTGGCGCTTGCCGGTGGCCTGCTCGCCAGCCCTGCGTGGGGGCTGGGAGGGCGGTTTCAAACCGCCCCCACTGACAGGCATGCAATAAAAATTGGCCGGGCATAGTTTAGCCCAAGTTTCTTATGACCGTCAGCAATTCGTTATAAAACCTAGGATTTCATCCGAAAGGCACTACAAAATCGTCAACTTTTCATGAATGATTTGCGTGTGGGATACTCCTTTTTCCAATCAATGTTCAGATTCCGATAAACCTCCAACTGGGCCGGATCTGGCATCGACGCTTTGCGAACGCGCAGCACTCTGCCATCCTTCATAGGCAAGCGGGTCGTCACAAGGCTGTGCGTCGAGAGCAACCGTCGCAAGGTCTTCCAGTCCCGCACGTCTCCACTGTCGCGCAATTTCTCGCGCACCCAGCTCAGCAGGTGATACGCCAGAA
>SLCJ01000399.1 GCA_007125835.1 Verrucomicrobiales bacterium
CCGGCGTGCTCTGCCGGCAGGAAAGCCGACCCCCACAGGCGCGAGGAGATGGCTTGCACATTCGATCCCGGATTGCTGTGGCTCGCGTGCAATACGACGAAGGTGGGGAGGTTCTCATTGAGCGAACCGAGGCCGTAGGACAGCCACGATCCGAGCGAAGCCTTGCCATTCAGCTCAGAGCCGGTGAAAATCAGTTGGTTGGCCGGCTCGTGGTTGATCGCCTCTGTATACATCGATTTGATAATACAAAGGTCGTCCACCATGCGCGCGGTGTGCGGCAACAGCTCGCTCACCCAAGCACCGCTGCGGCCATGTTGCGCGAATGAGAATTTCGACGGCGCAATTGGCAGGCGGTCCTGCCCACTGGTCATGCCGGTGATGCGCTGCCCGTCGCGGATGCTTTCGGGCAGGTCTTTGTCATAGTAATCCGCAAGCCCCGGCTTGTAATCCAACAAATCCATCTGCGAGGGCGCGCCGATCATCGACAAATAAATCGCCCGGCGCGCGCGGGGCCGGATGTGCGGCACCGGACCGGACGACCCAGCCGAAGCCGCCCGAGCGATCGAGCCCATCAGTCCGGAGCCCATCAGCGAGGCCAGGGCCGCGCCTCCCAGGCCCATCGCATTTCGCCGGAAAAACTGACGGCGGCTCATGTGGAAATTGTGTGCCAGAATCCTATCTTCGTGTTGGCTCATGGGGTGTCTTTCCTTGTTTGGGGTTTGGGTGGGGATCCGCCGTGTGTGCGGAAGGCGGGGTCAGCGGGTGACAAACTCGTCGGTGTTCAAGATCTGGGAAACGACCAGCGTCCAGGCGGCGACACTCACGGCGTCGAGGTTGGGAGCCGCCGGGCGGTCGCCTACATCGAGAAGCAGCAGGGCCGACGCAGGATCCTCCGCAAACATGGCGGCGAAATCCTCAAGAGAGGACAGCAGGATCGCACTTTCGTCGGCTGTCGGCAGGCGCGAGAGCAAGCGAAGGCACACTTCGTTCAAGCGGGTTTCCTCATTGGGCATGGTTTCCACCACCGTTTCCGCCAGCACCCGGCACGCCTCCACAAATTGGGGGTCGTTCATCAGCACCAGAGCTTGCAAGGGGGTGTTCGAGCGCTCGCGGCGCGTGCAGAACAATTCGCGCGAAGGAGCATCGAAAATTTCCATCGCCGGGTGCGGCGCGGTGCGCTTCCAGAAGGTGTAGAGGCTGCGCCGGTAGAGGGCGTCCCCCTCGTCCTGCTCGTATACCCTGGTATTGCTCTGCGGCATCGCCACTGCCTCCCAGATTCCTTCCGGTTGATAGGGCCGCACCGGCGGACCACCGACTTGGTCTACCAGCAGACCCGACGCCCGCAGCGCCATGTCGCGCAGCACCTCCGCATCCACACGCAGGCGCGGACCGCGGGAAAGCAAGCGATTGTCCGGATCGATCTCGGTTTTCTCCGGCTTCCAGGCACCGGACTGACGGTAGGCTTGCGAGCGAAACATCAGCTGCAGGATGTGGCGCTGGTCCCAGCCCGATTCGATAAACTCCATCGCCAGCCAGTCCAGCAGTTCGGGGTGCGAGGGGCGGTCTCCCATCAGGCCGAAATCCTCGGTGGTCTCGACCAGCCCGGTGCCGAATACCTGCGTCCACAGACGATTGACCGCAACCCGTGCCGGCAGCGGATTTTCGAGGTCGAAGATCCACTTCGCCATGGCCAGGCGGTCGGCCCGCACGCCCTCTGGCAGCGGCGGCAGCGACGACGGCACATTGGCCGGCACCTCGTGGGTCGGCAGCGAATACTCGCCACGCTCAAGAAAATGGGCCACAGGATCCGAATCGGCGCGCTCTTCCATCACCAGTGTGACCGAGCCCCCCGCCTCAATGGCTGCTCGCTCTTCCTCCAAATCAGCCAGTTCCTCCCTCATTTGTCGCGCCGCAGCATCGACCTGGGCAAGGAAATACGGCAGCATGCGGTCAGGCAGTTGATCCGGGGCCCCATCATCCGCCACGGGCACATCCCCCCCATACGCCAAGGCAAGCACTTCGCCCGGCTCCAGCAATCTGTCAATCAGCCGAAACCCCTGAATCGAGGCACTCCCCGCCGCCACACTCTGTGGCCCAGGCCGCGTGGGCTCCCGTGCACCAATACGCAAGGGCACATCCGGCGCAATCCCGCCCTGCAGGCTGTCACGCTCGTATTGCACGGCCACCTCCACCCCATCAAGAAACAGTGATGCGCGCGCCCCTTCCTTGTCGGAACCCTCGAAATTCACCCATACATGAACCCAGCGGTCGTTCTCCAAAGGTTCCTCGGCTACAATCTTCAATGTCTTATCAGGCCAGCTATGGATGAAATGCGCCGCCACCCGGCCATCCTGCAACCAAATGTCCCATCCGCGATGCTCCGCACCGGGATCCATCCTCGCCACCACAGCACCACGCGCGTCCCCGCCCTTCTTGAGGAATAGCCCAAACGAAAAGGGCCCTCCCCCATCCACCCCCGCTTGAGCAACCTCCGCCGCCTCCGCAGGCACCACACCATCCCCGCCCGGCAAAACGAATCCCGGGCCCTCCCCGTCTTGCCAATCCAAATGCACCACAAACTCCGAATCAGCCACCCGCTCGCCCTCCAAATCCATACCTGACAACCACTCCAGCAAATCCGGCATCGCCGCATCGGCACGATCCGCCAAGCGCGCCTCCGCCTCCGCTATCTCCGACGGCAAATCCGCCCAACGCTGCCGATCCTCCGTCCGCGGTGCAAACACATTCGGTGGATGATCCGCTCGATTGCCGTCCATCGCCGCCATCGTCGTATTGCGGAAAAAGGCCGAGAAAGCATAAAAATCCTCTGCCGTGATCGGGTCAAATTTGTGGTCATGGCACGCCGCGCAAGCCATCGTCAGCCCAAGCCACACGCCAGATGTCGTTTCCACCCGGTCGGTGGCGTAAATCACCTCATATTCTTCGTCAATCGCTCCGCCCTCGCCGGTGGTAGGCAGACAGCGGTTGAACCCGGTCGCAATGATCTGCTCCAATTTCGGCTCCGGAAGCAGGTCGCCCGCCAACTGCTCAATGCTGAATTGATCAAATGGCATGTTGTCGGCGAAGGCCTCGATCACCCAATCACGATAGGGCCAGATCGCACGGTAGTTGTCGATGTGGATGCCGTGGGTGTCCGCATAGCGCGCCGCATCCAGCCAGTGCCGGGCCATGTGTTCCGCGTAGGCCGTCGTCTCAAAAAAACCTTCGATTGCGGCATCCCAGGCATCCGCCCCCGGATTGGCGAGAAATCCCGCCAGCTCGTCCGTTGTGGGTGGCAGGCCCCTCATGTCGAGGCTCAGCCGCCGGAACACCCGCCCCGGCTCCTCCGGCGGATTCGGCTCAAGCCCCGCGTTCTGCATCTCCTGCCACAGAAAAGCATCAATCGGATTCGCCGCCCAATCACCCGCCTCGGGCACATCCGGCACCGGCGGGCGCTCCGGCTTCAGAAACGCCCAGTGCGGCTCATACACCGCCCCCTCGTCAATCCATCGCTCCAGGATTGCAATCTGCTCCTCGCTCAAAGGCTTGTTCAACTTGGGCGGCGGCATCAGCTCCGCCGGGTCCTCGCTTCGCATCCGCTTCACAAATTCCGAATCCGCCCCCCGACCCGGCAGAATCACCGCTTCGCCGTCCTCACGCGGCTCCAGGGCGAAATCCCGCAAGTCGAAGCGCAGCGGATTGTGCCGCGGCTCACGGCTGCCCGCATCCGGCCCATGACAATGGTAGCAAAACTCCGCCAGAAGCGGCTGCACATCTCGGTTGAACGATAGCGGCGCGCTCTCGTCGGCAGCGCGCGCGAGGTGGCCGGTGCCGAAAACCGGCACCAGCCCGGCGGCGGCAATCCACAGCAGGGTTTTCATTGAGGCGAAGGCGGGGTTTCAAATGGTGGTTGCTCATGCAAACGTTCGCCGACATGCCAGCTCTTTCAATCAATTCTGTGAATTTTCCTCATTCGTTTTCAGTTTAGCGTTTGTTTTGGGCTTGCCGGAAGCGCAGAATCGAACAATATGCGCTCACTCTCGCCACCTCGCCACCTCGCCGATAGGCCGATGGGCCAAAGTCGATGATTGGGCAAACAACCCCACTCCTCGGCAATGCGTAGGATCGCGACCAGATCACAGCCCGTCCTGCATGGGTCGGAGCCGGGAGAGAATGGTCTGGCCGGAAATCAGGCGGTGCAGGAAGCCACGCGCATCCGGGGATTCGCGGAAGGCGGCGAGCGTCGCGCCCCTTGTTTCTGGATCGACGAGGCGCATGCCATGGCTTGCCAGCAACAGCACCGCATCCAGGTGCAGGTCGAGGGCGGCGGGATCGGACAAGACGGCGGCAATCAATTCCAGCGCGCGAGCGGATTCCCCGGCATCGTCGAGTGCTCCGGCCTCCAAAAGTTTTAGATCGTTGTGGTAGCGCGGTGGATCAAACATCTCCTGATGGAGAGTGATCGCCGACAACAAAGGCTGCGGATCGACTGGCCCCGGACGTGGAATCTCCACCGTTCTCCCCGCGCGGGGCACGATCGAGTCCGGCCATTGCTGCCTCACAATCACCGGTGTCCCCCGCTGGGCACGGCATAACAAACGGATACGGCGAAAATCGGCCGTCTCGCTTTTCGGCGAGTCCGGGTAGGCATCCAGGAAATCTGACCAGCTTTCCGGCGTCTCCATTCCGGGCCGCCGTGCCACCTCCAGGAAATGCACAAAGTCCCGGAGATCCTCCCATTCGGCCGCACGCGCATCCGGGACTTCGTCGCCGAGCCTGAGCACAAAGTATGCCGACAGCGCATCCCCATCACCCCGCTCTGTGGCGAGCAGGCTTTGCAGATCGTCGAAGTGATTCAGGACCCAGGCATCAAACAGTGATTCATAGGTCTCCAGAAAACTCGCACGCGCCTCGGCCAGTTCATCGCGCGCCTGCGCTCGTTCCAGCTCCCCTTTCCCGAGCCGCCGCCCGATATCCTCCAATATCCCTACCCACTCGCGGGTCCGCGCATCGTTCCTGTAGGAGAACCTCCAAGCCGAGCGCTCGTCTTCTGTCACCGCCTCGAGAAGCATTCCGGCGGCAATCCAGTGGGTTGCGCTTCCCGGCATCCAGCCAAGTCGATCCGGATGCGACGTAAACCTCAAGGGAATGGCGGCGGCTGTTTCCGGGGCATCGGGATGGTCCTGCCGCAGCCTCTCCACCCACACGCTCGACAGCTCGGCAGCACCGGTTTCAAATGCGCGCTGGCCCTGATACCAGGAAAGCTCGGCCATGCGGAACAGACATTCATTAGCCAAGGCAAGCGCCGCCACCGCCACGGATGGATCTTCCTCCGCCGCCGCGAGGGCCGCGTGCAGCGCATGCCACGCCTCGTCCCGTCGGTCGAGTTCCAGACTCGCTTCCTCTTCTGTGAGCCCCAGGTGCCGAGCGTTCTGCCGTTGTCGCAAAATCGTGATCTGAGGTTCGCTCATCGATGGGTAAAAGGCCTCGACCGAAGGCATCGCCAGATATCCACGCGCCTCCCACCATGCGCGCGCCAGGGCCAGCTTGGCGCGTGCCCGCTCCGCTCCCGGGCGTGCGGATTCGACCGCCTTGCGGGCGGCGGCCACGGGTGCGGCGTGCAGATCGAGGGATTCGCGCCCAAGATATCCGGCCAGCACCGGGGCACCGGGGAAACGTGGCCAGAATGAATCCGGATCAGGCAGCGGGTCGCTGAGCAACAGATCCGACATAGCAAGCTCGAAATCCCCGCCGGCGAAAGCGCGCCCGCGAAGGATCCGCCGCGCCAGTTGCCTGAGTTCCACATCTTCCGCGTCGGCCAAGGGCAGTAGCTCTGCGAGTGGCATGAACTGAAGCAGCGCGTCAATCATCTGATCCAATTCAAACCCGGAACGCAATCTCGGCTCCACCTCTTCCGGCGGCACATAGACATGAGGATCAGGTCGCACCTTCCATAACACTTTCACGGCATCGCCTGACCGCCCGCCCTGCCACAGCGCCTGCGCCTCGCGCCAAGGCAAGTCACGGGCCAGCGGACTTTCCGGATGGCGCGCCGCCAGATCGTGCAGCGCGGCAAGACTTTCCTCGTGGCGGCCTTGCATTCGCGCGAGGTGAGCCCGCAGGTCCAGCACCTCATCCGTGGAGGCAGCCTGTGTTGGCATGCGGTCGAGCAAAGCGGCCGCGCGGGCATACTCGCCCTGCTCGGAACTCACCCACGCCAGCACCAGCAACGCGCGCGCATCCATCTCCTCCTCCCGATGGCCGCCCTCCGTTACCACCGCCGCCGCCAGGGCCTCCAGAAGGGGCAAGGCAGCCGCACGCGGTTGCACCACCCGGCGTCTCAGAAACCCCAGCCAACCGGCGTCCGAGGAAAAATTTTCGTAAATCACATATTCCTGGAAATCGGCCCGCACTTCGGTGTCGAGGCAATGATAAACCAAACCCAGCGCCAGCGAGGGATGCCGCGCCAGGCTCTCCGCAATCAGACGACACTCCCACTCTCCGAAAACAGCCTCATCGTCCCTCAACATCCGCCCGAACAGCATGTTGCACTCGCGATGCACGGCACGCCGCACCTCGCGGGTCGGCTGGGCCTCCAATTGCCGGATGTGGATTGTGATCGCTTCGCCCCAGTGCCCCGCATCGCTGGCCAACGCGCCCTGCCACCCGATCACGTCCGCTACAAAGCGCCCGTCCGGCCAACGCTCAAGATACTCCTGAAAATGACCAGAAGCGGCCCAGGCGGCTGCCATCACCTCGCGATCGTTGGCGGGATTCCGCCAGGCTTGGCGGGCGGCCCGCCGCAGTGCCCGCGAGCGCACCAGATCGATGCGCCCGGCCAGCAGCAGAGCGACTTCGCCGCGCCCGCTGGTCGCGGCATCTTCTAAAACTTTCGCCACATCCGCCGCCGCCGCGTCCAGCTCCCGGCGCGCCAGCCGCCAGGCCGCGCGCTGCACCTTCCAATGCGGGCGCATCACCGGCGTCGCCTCGTCGAGCGCCGCCTCAAAGAATGCCGCACTCTCTTCCCCGACCATCCGCCATTCTTCGAGTTGCTCCTCGTCCTGCGGGCGCGGCGACACGCGCATCGGCTCCGCCAGTTCTGCCACACGCCACATCACATACTCCCGCGCCTCGCGTGGCTCCGCCGTGCCGAGGATTTCGCCCAGCTCGTGAAGAAGGTTGGCAAAATGCACCTGATACATCCCCTTGCGATTTGCCTCGATCAGTTCCACCAGGCGCTCTCCCGCCGTCCTGCGGTCGTGTTTTCCCTCCAGCCAAGCCCGGGCCACCTCGCCGATCGCGTTTTCCATCTCGTCGGGCGGCAGCGCTTCCTCCGCCATGGGTGCCTCTTCAAGGAAAATCTCCTCCCATGTTTTCACGGCAAAGCGCTCCGGGTAGTCGGACAGGGGTGGCGGCGCGGCATAGAAAAACGGCCCGCAGGCCATGGCGGACCAAAGCCCGGGCAAGGCAGCAAGCACCAAAGCCGCGAGCAGCAGCAGCCTCGGGGCGTGTGACCGTGAGAGCGATTTCATGGCAGGAATGACCACTCATCATGGTCCACTCTCCAACGAATACGAGTTTCGCCATCGATGTTTGTCAGGGCAATCACCCCGGTGAGAATTTCTTCTCCGGCAGGCAGGTGGGAAAACCAAAAAGTGAGCCTGCGGGCCTCGGTCGGATGCACGCGCGCGGCCCCCTCCACCTCCGGCTCGGCATGCGCCGCCATCCGCACAAACTCCCCCGGCGAGGCCCCCGCGAATCCACCGGCCTCGCTCACGTCGATCTCCAGCTTCCAACCCCGGTCACCTGTGCCATCCCGCCCCTTGAATCGCGGCGGCAGATCTCCGTCGCCGCGATTGCCCAACCGCAACCGCCCATCGTCCTGCCGGATCAGCTCCAGTTCCGGATCGCCCCCTCGGACGATCTGGGACACCGACCACGCATCCGGCCCACCGCGCCCTGGCAACCGGAACCAGCACACACCGCGCGCGCCCGCCGCAACCGCCTGCCCCTGCAAATCCCTCAATACTCCCAGGTCCGGACGCCGCACCACCACCCGGTCACCCGCTGCAATCTCCACCCCGGCCAGGCTCCCCGACCTCTCAACCCTAAGTGCCAGCACGCCCGGCGCAGGCACCGCATCCTCGTCCACCCGCAAGTCGGGGTGGAAGACCAATTCATCCCATTGCCAGGATCGGAGGTGTCCGCGCAAGCCACCTTCCTCTCCGAACACTGAAACCCGCGCGAAATTCGGCAGACCGGCCACCCAGGGCACCGGACACGCCGCCCATTTTCTGATCCATCGCCCGTGCACTGCGGCATCGGCAAAAGGAAGCCAACGCCCTGACCTCACATCCTCCGCCCGATCCGCATCGAGATCGTAGAACATGGGAAACAGCGCGTCCACCTCGGCCGCCAGCGCCGCCAAGCCCTCCGCATCGATCCACCCCGCCAACGCCGTGACCGAAACCCGCTGCTCCGGAGCCCACTCCCACACACGCCCCCGCACCTGTCTGACAAAGCCCGCGTATTCCTCAAGCAATCGCGTGGGGCAATCGAAATCAAACTGCACCTCGGGAAACCCACGCCAAGCTGCCAGACCATCCCCATCGGAGCC
>SLCJ01000057.1 GCA_007125835.1 Verrucomicrobiales bacterium
ACGCTGGTGAAATCACTCTCCGCCAGGCCATCTGCAATCCCAGCTCGCACCGGATTCAAGTCCACATATACCATACACGCCAGCAAGGCCTCTGCGTCCTCAATGCGCTGACACCGAAACCTTCCCTCCCAAAACCGACCCTTGCAGTCGTCCTCCTTGTTCGCTCGACGCGCAATCTTCTCATTCAAACAACGCATCAACCAGCTCACACTCGCCAGCCGACCCCGCCATTTTTCCACCACCTCCGCATTGCCCGCCTGCCGCGCAAGCTCCTCACCCTCAGGCAGCAATGGCGACCCATTCTCATCGCGCATCTCCGGAAAGATCGACCGCCACCGCAACACCACCTCCTCCGCGCTCCAATCCCCCGCCCGCTCCGCATCGGTCCGCAGCACCACATGCAAGTGATTGCTCATCACCGCGTAGGCATACACATCCACCGCAAATTGCTCGCTCAATTCCCGCAACCGATCCCGAACCCACCCGCGCCGATGCTCGTAGCTGCGACCCGAATACGCATCCTCCCCGCACAAAAACGCCCGCCGCACACAGCGGCTCACACAGTGAAACACCTGCGGAACTCCCTCAGTTACAATATTTTGACGCAAATTCGGCATGGCAAACTCTTCCTTTCTGGCTTGGGTTTCGGCTTGAGCTTGAAACCCTTCGCATCCCCGCAAAAAATTTCAAGTAAATTCTGGAAGGCAGTGTTTCAGTGTTTCAGTGTTTCAGTGATCATCGGTCGCAGCCACAGGCGTGTCACTCAGCTACAAAAAATAATAACATATCATAGTTTTGTTGCACCTCATGTCCCATGGATAGCTCATGCCGCCTCAGACATCGTGCCCCCGCGTAAACCAAGGTATAGAGGTGGGTGGAATGGAAATTGGATGAGCCCGCCGTCGCTATCAGGCATGGCGGACAGACCACATCGTGGAGCTTTGTCGCTCAACCCCAGTGGCTCACGGTGAATCGCAGGCACGCTTACGCTCTGAACTTGCCTTCACCCCCAAGGAGAGGCGAACCATCATCGCCCGAGGATGAGCTGGCAAATGGCATCGAGCGAAGCACTTTCTCATTTTCTCCTTCATCCGCATCGGCGAAGGAGGTTCGCCGCTCCTTGGTTGGCAGGCACCCTCGCACTTTGAATTGCCTTTCATCCACGTTAAATCCACGCCAAACGGTCCTACCTCACATGCGATCCCATCCTGTTTTGCCATCCCTTGGGGTCAGCTAACTTCCAGCCAGATCAGGATGTCTAAGCCTCCGCATAAAACAAACCGAATGAACCCGCGAAAAACCAGACGCGCCCTTCATCCGGACCGCGGACTTCAGTCCGCCCGAGTGATGCTCCACACATATCAAACTCCCAAGCCACGCAAACAGGACCGGGCCAACCAAATCGGGATCGATTTGTGAAGCCGCCCGCCGCAGCGTGCCTTGCTCCCGCCCGAAATGCTCTTACGGTCTTCCGTCGGCCAAGAGGACTGATTGCCGTCTAGAGTGCTCGATTTTGCTTGTCGAGTTCCTCTTGGCAATAGTTTACGTTTTGTGATTGTGGCGGGCCATGGACCTGTTCTGCGGTGACAATCTCAGTCCGGTGTGATAAGCTCGCTCGGCCAGGTGACCGGCATGGCAATGCCGCCTCCGCACTGGCCGGATGCCCGCCGAATGCCCGCGAGAACGTTCCTAGCCCCATTCAAACCCAATCTGAAACCAGCCGACGAACCACTTGTCATGATCAAGCGAAGTTTTGTGGAAACACTGGATGGCGCGCACCGCTCGCTGCTGTGCCAGAGCGATCACTGGGTTCATATCACAGGTTTGCAGCCGCGAAATCTTGACGGAGACATCAAGGAGCAGGCGCAGGATGCGCTTGCGCGTCTGGATGAGGTGATGGCCGCCGCCGGCATAACCCAGGCCAAGCTGTTCACCGTGACAATCTGGCTGAAGGACATGCGCTATTTTTCCGGTCTGAATGCGGTCTGGAATGCGTGGGTCGATCCTGCAAATCCTCCCGCTCGCACCTGTGTTTCCGGCGAATTGTACCGTCCCGACTTATTGCTCGAGATCGTGGCCGTGGGTTTTCATTCGGAATCCAAATCATGAGCATAACAAAGACCGGACGCATTGACGGATTTGGCCCGAAGATCTTTCTCGGATCGGCGGCGGGTGATTTGGCTTCCGTTTGCCTGACGCCGCCGGATCGATCCGCCGATTTCGATGCCCAGACGCGAGACATCTTCGGCGTCATCGACGACCTGCTGGCGCAGATGGGCAGCGGACGTGATCACATTGTCCAGGTGCAGCTTTGGCTGGCTGACATGGCAGACTGGCCCTCATTCGTGCCGATCTGGAACGACTGGGTCGACCCGGACTCCCCTCCCGGTCTATCTGTGGTGGAAATGGCCGCTTCGCGACGCGATTCCCTTCTCGAAATCCGCGCATGGGCCATACGCGGCAGTGATTAGCAGGAGCAATCTCGCATGCGTTGGGGGTTTTTGACTCAATCATTGGCTAGAAAGCTAGGATCCGCCGCCCGGAAAATCCCAATGCGCCGCGTTACGGCTGCACAGAGTCTCAGCGCATTCACCTTCCAATACAAGTAGCGTTTCTCTTGTTGGCTCAAAGTCCCGAAAGAGCGCGCCTCGTTCGGCGGCGGGGCAGCAGGCGGCACGGCGGCGGAAAATGGAGCAAAATATCCAAATCGTTTGGACAAGCCCGGCAAGGCATACCAATTTCCTTCATGTTCACCATTCGTCCGTGTGTAATTTCGACCGCGCACCAGACGCCTGCACCTGCCGGACACAACCGGTCGGGAAACGCCGCGACTTCAGGCCGGCGAGACCGTTCTCCCGCACCTTTCCCGCTTTTTTTCTCTCTTAGGTAGCCACTAGGATACAATCCGAAACCAACACAACTCACTGAGAATGAACCACATGACTGACAATCCTACAGCCGCCGCAAAAGCGGACGCCGTCCAAGACAGAGCCCACGACGCCACCATCCGGATCGCTGGCAATTCTCAGGACGGAATCCAGTCCGTCGGCGCGATGCTCGCGCGTCTTGCCGGGCGCAGCCGCATGGATGTCATGGCCTACATGACGATTCCGGCAACCACCTCCGGCGGCCCCTCGATTTTCCAAGTTCACATGTCGTCAGACGCGCTGCTCGCCATCTGCCCCTTGATACTTACCGCGCAATACAGCAAACTAATCTTGTGAAGGCCACGTTTCAGATTCCCGATGATCTCTACCGCGAGGTGAAGGCCCGAACGGCGAGGGAAGGCCGCACTCGACACTTCCGTGGTCATGCGTCTCTCACTTTCTCTCTTCACCTTTGAAAAAGCCGCCAAACGCCTCCCCAGCACACACTTACTCAACCATCTCTAACAACATTCAAGGGCGCATTGAAACGGTGCAGCCGAGAGCCCGACACCTGCCATTCCTTTCCTCCCTGCGGGCACACTCCCCCCTTGCAGGCGCGTCTCCACCCACCGCCCGCTGCGGGGCGAATGCGCGGTTGATTTCCGCACCTGCCTCCGCGATCATACCCGCCCGCCGCCCCGGGCGGCCGCACAGCCATTTCATTCCCCAGCACACTCCGCCATGTACCGCACACACCACTGCAACCAGCTCCGGGAGAGCGACATCGATCAAAGCGCCACCCTCACGGGCTGGGTGGACTCCGCGCGCGATCACGGCGGCGTCATCTTTATCGACCTCCGCGACCGCGAAGGCCTCACCCAGGTCGTGTTCCGCCCTGAGGAGAACCCCGATGCCGCCGCCGCCTCGCATCACCTGCGCGAAGAAGATGTCATCCAGGTCAGCGGCCGCGTCGCACGGCGCATCACCGGCACCGACAACGACAAGCTACCCACAGGGCGCATCGAACTGGTCGCCGCCAAACTCGACATCCTCAATAAAGCCGACGTGCCCCCTTTCCGCATCGACCGCGAACTCTCCAACGAGGATTTGCGAATGCGCCACCGCTACCTCGACCTGCGCCGGCCCCGCATGGCCCGCAACCTCGCCCTCCGCCACCGCGCCGCCAAGGCCGTCCGCGATTTTCTCGACCAGGAAAAATTCCTCGAAATCGAAACGCCCATCCTCTCCAAATCCACCCCGGAAGGAGCCCGAGATTTCCTTGTCCCCTCGCGCCTCAATCCGGGCCGCTTCTACGCTCTGCCCCAAGCCCCCCAGCAATACAAGCAGTTGCTGATGGTTGCGGGGGTCGAACGCTACTTCCAAATCGCACGCTGCTTCCGCGACGAAGACCTGCGCGCCGACCGCCAGCCCGAATTCACCCAAATCGATATCGAGGCCTCGTTTGTCAAACGCGACGACATCCTCGCCCTCACCGAAGGTATGCTGGCAAACGTGTTCCAGGAAACCCTCGGCGTCACCATCCCCAATAAATTCGACCGCATCACATGGCGCGAGGCCATGGACCGCTTCGGCTCCGACAAACCCGACCGCCGCTTCGGCTCCGAGCTTGTCGATCTCGGCGATCTGTTCAAAAGCTCGTCGTTTAAAGTGTTCGCGGGTGCCCTCGAAACCGGCGGCTGCGTCAAGGCCATCAATGCCAAAGGATTCGCCGGCGTAACCACTGGACAAATCAACGCCCTGACCGACATGGCCCGCCTCCACGGTGCCAAAGGCCTCGCCTTCATCAAAGTCGAAGACGGACAGTGGAAATCCCCCATCGTGAAATTTTTCAGCGAGGAGGAAAAGGCAGAACTCACCCGCCTTCTCGGAATCGAGGAAGGCGACCTCATTCTCTTTGGCGCCGACACCTGGGAAACCGTCACCAACGTGCTCGGCCGCATCCGCCTCCAGGTCGCCGAATACATGAACCTCCTCGAAGGCAATTCCGACCTCGATTTCCTCTGGGTCACCGAATTCCCGCTCCTCGAATTCAGCCCCGAGGAAGGACGCTGGGTCGCCGTCCACCACCCCTTCACACGCCCCATCGCCGAGGACGAAGCAAAGCTCCGCGAGGGGCATTTCCACGGCATCCGCGCCGAGGCATACGATGTCGTGCTCAATGGCCACGAAATCGGCGGCGGCTCGATCCGAATCCACGAACAAGAGCTGCAACAAGTCATGTTCGGTGCCCTCGGGATCTCTCCCGAAGAGCAGTCGGAAATGTTTGGCCACATCCTCGACGCCTTCCGTTTCGGTGCTCCCCCGCACGGCGGCATCGCCCTTGGCTTCGACCGCCTCGTCATGCTGCTGGCCGGCGAGGAATCCATCCGCGAAGTGATCGCATTCCCCAAAAACAACAAAGGGGCCGACCTCATGTCACACAGCCCTGCCAACGCCACCTTCAAACAACTCCGCGAACTCTACGTCAAATCGACGTGGAAGGGGAAACCCGCCGCCACAGTCCCCGCAACCGATCCCGCCACAACGGAATAAATCGCGAAGCTTGAGCCCCCCCGCCCCACCCACGGAAAAGCTCCCATCATCCATCTTGGGAATGTAAAAGCCGAAGTATAGGCCAAGGGCACTACCCAACCGGAAAAGAAGCGTAGACCGCGGTTTTCCAATGTGCCGAAGGCACAAAAGCCCAGAGCCCGGGGCTTCGACCTCGGGAAAAATAATTGTTAGTAAAAGCGTCCCGAAAGGACGCCAGCGAGCGTGCACCACCTGGGGAAGGTAAATGCCAAAGACGCCGGCCAAAACCAAACCACCCGGAATCCCTTGATTTTCAGAGTGCAAGTCGTGCAAGGCTGGCTACACTAAGCCCCTATGTCCGGTACCGGGAAACTCACGCCCATGATGCGGCAATACCAGGGGATGAAAAAATCCCTGCCCGACGGCGTGCTCCTGATGTTCAGGCTCGGCGACTTTTATGAAATGTTCTTCGACGACGCCGTCGTCGCCGCAGACATCCTTGGCCTCACGCTCACCAAGCGCAACGGCATCCCCATGTGCGGCGTCCCCCACCACGCCGCCAAGGGATACATCGCCCGCCTCGTCAAAGAGGGCAGGCGCGTCGCCATTGGCGAACAAACCTCGGAACCCAAACCCGGCAAAATCGTCGAACGCGCCATCAGCCAGGTCGTCTCCGCCGGCACCGTCGACGACGTCGAACTCCTCGAAAAAAACCGCCCCAATTACCTCGCCGCCGTCTGCCGCCAAGGCAACCATTTCGGCCTCGCCGCCGCTGACCTCTCCACCGGCGAATTCCGCGTTGCTTCCCTCTCCTCCGCAGCCGCCCTCGCCGACGAAATCGCCCGCCTCTCTCCCGTCGAAACCCTCACCCCCGACGAAGGAGGTAACCTCCCCGAAACACCAAACCCGCAACCCACCGACGGCTGGACCTTTCTCCCCGAGCACGCCACCCCACTTCTCTGCGAGCACTTCGGCGTCCACTCCCTGGATGGCTTCGGCATCGGTGATATGCCAGCCGGCATCGGCGCCGCCGGTGCCATCATCCACTACCTCCGCAGCCAGATGCACCGCGACATCGGGCACCTACGCTCACTCACCCGCTGGCACCCGGAATCACACGTCTTCATCGACGCCGCCTCCCAAGACCACCTCGAACTGGTCGACTCCCGCGCCGGACGCAAATTCACCCTCCTCCACGCCGTCGACCGCACCGTCACCCCTATGGGTGCCCGCCTCCTGCGCCACTGGATCCTCCACCCCCTCGCCGAAGCCGCCCCCATCCGCAAACGCCAGGATGGAGTCACCGCGATGCTCGCCGCACCCGACACCCGCCGCGACATCCTCTCCCACCTCGCCGAAATCCGCGACATCGAGCGCGCCGCCTCCCGCCTCTCCCAAGGAAGCGGCAACGCCCGCGACCTCCACGCCCTCGCCCGCTCCCTCGAGCAAATCCCCGCAGTCCGCAAGCTCCTCGAATCCGCCTCGCCCCCCCGCAAACCCTGGGCCGCCCACATCCTTCCCCGCCTCCACGACCTGCGCGAAACCGCACGCAAAATCCTCGATTCCCTCGTCGACGAACCTCCCGCAACCCTCAAAGATGGCGGCCTCTTCCGCGAAGGCCACGACCCCGAACTCGACACCCTTCGCCGCGCCTCCACCGAAGGCCGCCAGTGGATCGCCGAACTCCAGCAACGCGAAATCAAACGCACCGGCATCAAATCCCTCAAAGTTCGATACAACAACGTTTTCGGCTACTTCATCGAGGTCACCAAAGCAAACCTCGCCAACGTCCCCGAAGACTACACACGCAAACAAACCACCGTTAACAGCGAGCGCTTCATCACCCCGGAACTCAAGGAAATCGAAAACCGCATCCTCGGTGCCGACGAACGCTCCAAATCCCTCGAATACGAACACTGGCTCCAGCTTCGCGAATCCACCCTCGCCCACCTCGAAGCAATCCAGGAAACCGCCGCCGCCATCGCCGAAGCCGATGTGCTCGGAGGCTTCGCCGAACTCGCCGCACTCCATCACTACACCCGCCCACAGATCGACGACTCCCTCGCCCTCCACATCCACGAAGGGCGACACCCCGTGCTCGACCAAACCCTCATCGAGGAAAAATTCGTCCCCAACGACACCGACCTCGACGGCGAAGGCGAGCGCCTCATCCTCATCACCGGCCCCAACATGGCCGGAAAATCCACATACATCCGCCAAGTTGCCCTGCTCGTTCTCCTCGCCCAAACCGGCTCCTATATCCCCGCCACCTCCGCCCAAATCGGAGCCGTCGATCGCATCTTTACCCGCGTCGGAGCCACCGACGACCTCGCCCGCGGACAGTCCACCTTCATGGTCGAGATGAACGAGACGTCGATGATCCTCAACAACGCCACCCCGCGTTCACTGGTCATCCTCGACGAAATCGGCCGCGGCACATCCACCTTCGACGGCCTCTCCATCGCCTGGTCCGTCGCCGAGCACATCGACGACGTGCTCAAATGCCGCACGCTTTTCGCCACACATTACCACGAACTCACAGCCCTCGGACGCTCTCGCCCCGGCATCCGCAATGCGAACGTCGCCGTGCGCGAGTGGAACGAACGCATCATCTTCCTGCGGCGCATCGTCGATGGCGCAGCCGACCGCTCCTACGGCATCCAGGTCGCACGCCTCGCCGGCATCCCAAAACCCGTCATCGACCGCGCCAAAACCATCCTCTCCCACCTCGAAGGCCAGAGCCTGTCGCCCGGAGGGGGAACAGATGGCGGCGGCGGGAAGGCCAAGAAAAAGCGCAAACGCAAAACCCGCAAACCGCCGCAGCCTGATCCCTTCCCCCTCCCCGACGCCAACCAACCCCAACTCGACCTGTTCTCCTGACCGGCCCCCCACCACTGCGGACAGCTTCTCCCCAACGAGGCGCTGATAGAATGCACCGGGTGGATGGCATTTGATGTCTGTGGGGCTGCTCGAAGTTCAAGACGCAAAGGAGGCGCGAATCGTCAGCCCCTGCCAACTTGCCACGCTGGGATCGGGCAAAAGCCCCTTCCCTAAAGCAAGCAACACCCGCCAAGCGGCCCAACTGATGAAAATCGCCATCGAAAATCTTGACAAATTTGGCGCATCCGTGTGAAACTACCCCAACACCGCCCCGAGGGGCGCTTTTCTTC
>SLCJ01000247.1 GCA_007125835.1 Verrucomicrobiales bacterium
GTGGGAGGCGAAGCTCGCCGGGTGGCGCGATGAGAACGAGCCCTGGGATGTCGAGCCGGATGAATGGGAGCAGGACGACGAGCACGACCATGAGGTGGTGATGGCGTGGGAGCAGGATCACGACGACAAACCGGAGGCGGGACGAAAAAGCAGGAATAAATCGAAACGAGGTGATGGCAGTCGACGTCGGCGTCGGCGTCGCAAGGCGGCGGTTGAAATCGAATGGGAGAGCGCGGCCGCTGCCGCCCTGCGCAAAAAGCGGGCGCGGGAGCTGCGTCGAAGCGGGCTTGGCAAGATGGCTGCGGTGGTCACAGTGTTGGGTGGACTCGGCCTGTTTGGGCTCTCCGTGTTTCATGCTTCGCCGCGGACGGGTCCAGAGGCGCTGCCCGGTGCCTTGAGGGCGGGTTTGGGCGATGGCAGCATCGCCCGCCTTTTTGACGGCGGGCCGCCGAGCCGCGAACTGCTGCTGCGCCGGACATCGGAGATTCTTGAGCACGTGCGCCCGGTGCTGGTTGAATTTCTCAACGCAACAAATGTGGAGGAGCGCCTCGAACTTGTTCGCGATCGCGAACGGGTCGAACCATTGATGCGCGCATACTACGAGCGGCACGGCGACGGGCCGATTGGCTTCCGCCAGATCGCGCCGGGAGGCACGCTTGCCTTTCGAGACAGCCTGGCGGTGGTCGAGGTGATCATGGAGGACTGGAGTCAGCGGCAGATCGCCTTCGATCTGGGCTCCGATCCCCCGCCTGTGGATTGGGAAAGTTTTGTCGGCTATTCCGACATGTTGATTGACGAGTTGCGCGAGCACCAACCGTCCGAGCCGCAGCTGCTGCGGGCATTGGTGCAATGGCTCAATCCGGGATTTTATGCTTTCGATTTTTCGGATGAGGCGGCTCTGGACAGCTACGTGATTTCAGATCCCGAAACGGGCGAATATCTCTACGGCTACACAGTGCGCCTTGAGCCGGTGGCCACGCGGCTTCGCGAGCTGAGCGCGTCTTCCAGCGCGCGGCCTTTCCTCGCAGTTTTGAAGGTGCGGTTTCCGGAGGACGCCCGGACCGACAACCAAGTATGGATTGACGAAGTGCTGGCCGAGGGCTGGGTGCTCGCAGAAGAGAACGGCGGAGAGTTGCGGCAACCCGAAGCATCGGAGGAGCAGCCCTAGGTGCTGGGTCCTAGGTCCTAGGCCGTGGACGCCTATGCCACGAGGACGGCGCGGTAACGGATCCGATTAGACCGCACCTTTTCCAAGGCCTCGTCGGCTTTGCACATGGGAAAGGTTTCGACGACCGGCGCGACGCCGAAGCGGTCCGCATCGCGAAGCATGGAAGTGATCATGGATCGGCCGCCGATAGGGCTGGCCATGATGCGGCGCCGTTTCACCAAAAGAGGGAAAAGATCAATCGAGAGAGGCTTGTCGGGCACGCCGACAAAGCAGAGTGTGCCGTCGCTAGCGAGCAGGTTGACGAATGCGGAGGTGGCGATGCTTGCCGGCGCGGTAGAGAGGATGATGTCGCAGGGTTTGCCCGGAGGTCGATCAAATTCGCCGTCTCGGTGGACGACCGCTTCATGAGCCCCAAGGTCAACGGCGAATTTCGCCTTGTCTTCACTCGTAGTGAAGGCCACCACCTCGTTTCCCAACGCACGGGCGAATGCCACGGCAAGATGGCCAAGGCCGCCAATGCCAATCACCCCGATCCGCTGGCCGCCACGCATCCCGGCCGAGCGCAGACCGCCATACACCGTGATGCCGGCACAAAGCAGGGGGCCCGCCGAGACAGAAGGGATTCCCTCAGGCAGCGGAAAAGCAAAACGACCATCCGCCACCAGATGGCTGGCGAAACCGCCATAGCCGTGGGTGATGGTGCCTTGCGAGGCATCGCACAAGTTTTCATTACCACCGAGGCAGTCCGCACACTGGAGACAGGCCCCGCGCTGCCAGCCGAAACCGACCCGGTCGCCGGAGCGCAGGTGGGTAATCGCACGACCCGTCTCCTCGACGATGCCGACCACTTCGTGACCGGGGACCAGCGGGTAGTTGCTCATGCCCCAGTCGTTGTCGATCATGTGGATGTCCGAGTGGCAGATACCGCAGTGAGTGACTCGGATCACCACGTCGTGCTCGCCGTCGGGATTGACATCCATTTCGGAAAAACTCAGGCCAGAGCGAGCCGAGGGGGCGGTGAGGGCGCGTATTTTCATGGGAGGGAGGGTGGATCGGAGGATGGGAAGAGGCGACGGAAAAGAGAGCGAATGTGAGAGATCGGGAGGAGCAGAACTGCGCGGAAAGGCGAAAACATGGCCTACCCGAGCACTGCAAGGTGCCCGGCACGGCATCCATCCGCCACCCATTCAGAACGGTGCCAGCCGCCGGCGGGAAACGGAAAAAGATGGTTCGGTGGTGTTGCTCTTTGCGTCACCCAGCTCTATTTTTCCGGGAATGCCACTCCCTTTCTCCTGGCTGCTCCGCTACCGCAATCTCCCGCGGGCGGTTTTCATGTTCATTGCCGGGCATTTCCTGATCAATTTGATTAACACGGCTCAGTTTCTGCTCCTTAATTTGTTTCTCAAGGAGCAGGGGATGGATGATCCCGAGATCGCCTCGCTTGTGTCGAAACGCTTCATTGCCACCTTCCTGCTGGCGGTGCCCGCCGGGCTCTGGCTGCGCGGACGTCCGCTCAAGCGTCCGCTCGTCATTGCCGCCGTGCTGTTTCCTGTGATGGCGCTGGCGGGACTGGAAGCGGCGCGGATGGGCCACATCGGTGCCGCCGCCCTGTGCTTTTTCGTAATGGGCTTTGGTGGGTTGCTGGCGAGCGTGGCAGGCCTGCCCATGGTGCTGCGCCTCGCCCCGGAGAACCGGGCCAGCGAGGCCCTCAGCCTGCTTTTCGCCACCTGGGCTGCCGCCGGCATCCTCGGAGGCGCGCTCGCCTGGGGACTCCAGTGGCTCGGCAGTGTCGATCTTGGGTTTGCGGTGGTGCAGCTCGACGTGCATGCCACTCTCTTTCTTCTGACGACCCTCGGTCTCGGGGCTCCCTTTCTCTTTGCCAGGGTGCCGGACGCGCCCTCGCGCGGCGACAGGCCACGGCGCTCGTGGTTTCACGTACATCGCGACGACGCGCCGCTGCTGCTCAAGGTGCTTGTCCCATCGGTCTGCATCGCCACAGGAGCCGGCCTGAGCATTCAGTTCCTCAACCTGTTTTTCAGCCATGTTTTCGGAATGTCGGCGGCGGCCTATGCGGCGTGGGGCACAGTAAGCCAGGTCCTGGTGCTGATCGCCGGCCTGTTGGTGCCCGCGGTGAAACGGCGCTTCGGCTGGCGGGGTGCGATCCTCGGAGTGCAGGGGATCGCGGTGGTGCTACTGGCCCTGATGGGATTGACCGAACTCTGGCAACAGGCCTTGTGGGCGTTCCCAGTAGCGGTATTCCTATTCATCGTGCGCCAGCCGCTGATGAGCATGGGCGGACCCTCCACCAGCGAACTGACCATGACCTACGTGGGTCCTCAGAACCACGAGCTGGTCAGTGCCTGTCAGGGCGCCGTCTGGAGCGGATCCTGGTGGCTGGCTGCGGTCATATTCGAGCAGCTGCGCGGGGCGGGAGTGTCCTACTGGCAGATTTTCCTCATCACCTCCGCACTCTATTTGCTCGGTATGGCCGCCTACTACAAATTGATTCGCGAACTCGAGGCGCGCGGCCAGAGCGGTAGGGAAATCAGCAGTCCCGAGACGGCGGCGGAGTAACACTGCTGTGAAGTTTCCCCCCTGCCAGGTGGGTGAGGATCGGCTGGCCGGGCGAAACGGCCTCCGGATCCCGGAGAGGCGTGCCGTCAGGGCCCATGGTCATCGAAAATCCACGACGAAGCACAGCGGCGGGAGAGAGGGAGTCGAGGAGTGCTGCCGTTGCCTCCAGACGCTCCCCCTCCATCGCTAGCCGTGCGGTTGTTTTTTCGTGCAGCCGACGCGCGGACTCAGCCACCCGCTGTCGGGTGGATTCTATGAGACGTGTGGGCTCGTGCAACGAGAGGACAGCAAAGGCCTGACGCAGCCGGGCCCCGGCGCGCTCGACACGGACGCCCGGAGCCTTAGCCAGGCGCCACGAGGCATTGTCCAACTGCTGCTCGGCCTGGCGGAGAATATGTCTGGTGGGGCGCTCCAGGGAACCGGCACCGCGCAGCGAGAGAACACGCACACACGATTCCAGGCGCATCTGCGCCTCGCGCTTCATTTTCATGCCCAAGCGGTCGATGCGCTGGCGGATCTCGACGGCGTCGGGCACCGCCAACTCGGCGGCGGCGCTCGGCGTGGGGGCGCGGAGGTCGGCGACGAAGTCGGCGATGGTGAAATCGATCTCATGACCGACAGCGGAAATCAGCGGAATCGGGCAGGCGGCGATCGCCCGCGCCAGCCGCTCCTCATTGAATGCCCAGAGGTCCTCAATGCTGCCGCCCCCGCGACCCACGATCAGAAGATCGAATGCAGGGAGGCTCCGTCCCGACTCCCGGCCAAGGGTTTCCAGCATCCCGGCGATCGCATCCCCCGAGCCTTTGCCCTGAACCGGCACCGGTGCCAGGATCAGACGAACCCAAGGGGCCCGCCGCCCCAGCACATTGAGCATATCTTGGAGGGCAGCCCCGGTCGGCGAGGTCACGATGCCGATCACTCTGGGAAATTCGGGTAGGCTGCGCTTGCGGGAGGCCTCAAACAATCCCTCGGACTCCAGTTTTCGCTTCAGCTCCTCGAAACGACGCCGCAACTCGCCCTCGCCCTGTTCCTCGATGGTCGCGACAATAAGTTGATAACGTCCGTGGGGTTCGTAGACGGAGACTTCTCCCCGGATGCGGACCTGCATGCCCTCGCGCAGTTTCACGCGCGCCCGCGCCGCAGTCGAGCGGAACATCACGGCCGGAACCTGGGAGCGGTCGTCCTTCAGCGTGAAATAGACGTGCCCGCTGCGGTTGGGACGCAGGGTGCTTACCTCTCCTTCAATCCACACTTCGCCGACCTGGATTTCCAGCAATGTGCGGATGCGGCGGTTGAGCTGGCTGACGGTAAGAGTCTCGGCGGCTAATGGCATGGTGCAGGGTCAGCGGGGGCAGGGTCAGGCGCGGGCCTCGTGTGCGGCCCGGACCAAGGGAGCCGCGAAATCATGCAGCCGCTTTGGCATGTCCTTCTCAGCGCGATGCTTTTCCACAAGCCGGACCAAGGCGGAGCCCACAACCACCCCGTCGGCGGCTCGCGCTACGGCTGCCGCCTGCTCTTCCTTATGTATGCCAAAACCAACACACACCGGCACATCGGTGTGCTGTTTCACCAAAGCGACCTGATCGCCGATGTTGTCCGCAAGGGCATCCTGGACCCCGGTCACGCCTTCCCGAGAAACGAGATAAATGAAGCCCTCGGCACCGGAAACCACCAGAGGAAGCCTCTCCTGCGGGGTGGTGGGGGCTACCAGCCGAATCTGCTGCAACCCCTCGTGCCGGGCAAGCTCCGCGTTGCGCGCGGCCTCGTCAGGGGGCAGGTCGAGAGCAAGAATCGCATCTGCTCCGGCAGCGGCGGCGTCGCGGTGGAACCGCTCGAAGCCGTAGGTATACACCGGATTCAAATACGTGAAAAGCACCAGCGGAATCTCCGAACGTCGCCGGATCGCCTCGATCATACGCAGCACACCGGCGGTGGTCGCTCCTGCCTTCAGCGCGCGGTCGGCCGCCATCTGGTTCACCACACCATCGGCCAGGGGGTCGGAAAACGGCAACCCAAGCTCGATAATGTTGGCTCCGGCCGCCTCCAAGGCGGCCACCAACTCAGGTGTCGCCTCCAGAGTGGGATCACCGGCACAAAGATACGCCACAAAAGCGGCACGATTTTCCCCGGCCAGGCGGGAGAATGTGGAATCAATTCGGCTCATAGACACAAAAACAGCTGCACAACCCGAAACATCCACGCAATTTCCCGCCCGACAAGCCCAGATTCCCTGAAATCAGGCTCTGGCCTTAAACTTTACTTTCGAAGAAACACAAAAATTAATCCCCGAGCAAAATTTTTGGTTTCAAAAAATTAAAATTTTTGCTGCGGGCTATATTTTAGGTTGCGGGATGGGTTGGACTGTGGTATTATGGGGTATGAGCATACCGAGAGCGTTAGCTGAGCCGGGGCGGCCCGGGTTGTATCATGTGTGTTCGCGTGTGGTGGATCGGCGGGTGATTTTTGGGGAGCGCGAGCGGCGGAAGTTCATGGAGTTGATCAAGGGGGGTGCGGTGTTTGCCGGGGTGGATGTGGTGAGTTGGTGTTTGATGGGAAATCATTTTCATTTGTTGGTGCGGGTGTTGCCTATGGATGCGGATGACCTGAGTGACGAGGAGGTGCTTGCGCGGATGGAGTCGATTTATCGTGAGCCGCGCATGCGCCATTATCGCGGTGTGTGGGAGAGGATGGAAACAACGGAGCGGCGTCGCGATTTTCTAGCGCCCTTTCGCGCGCGGATGGGGAGTTTGAGCGAGTATGTGCGGACGCTCAAGCAGCGGTTTACCCAGTGGTTCAATCGGAGCAAGGGCCGCGAGGGCACGCTGTGGGAGGGGCGTTTTCATAGTGTGTTGTTGTCCCACAACGAGAGCGAGGATGGTCGGGGGCTAGGGCTTCTGGCGCGTTTTGTGGCTGGCTATATTGATTTGAATCCGGTGCGAGCCGGGGTGGTGCGGGAAGCGAGTGAGAGTGACTGGAGCGGATATGGGGCTGCGTTGCGCGGGGATGGGGATGGGGTGGCGGGGCTGAGGATTCTGTGGGGGAGTGGGGTGACTGCAAAGATGGATTCGCGAAGTGTTCTTGAGATGCACGGGCGGATGCTGGGTAGGGCGTGTGTTGTCAAGGGGGATGGTGTGGCATCGGGTGATGGGAGAGGTTTGTCTCGGTGGGATAAGCCGGAATCGGAGGGCGCTGTTGGGCAGGTGGGGAGGGATCCACATGTCCAAGCGGTTGGGAGATATCCCGTTGGTTCTGGTGATGGGGGGGGGCGGCAGGAATCCGAAGTTCTGTCGCGGATGTGCGAGCGCTGCGAGGCTTTGACCAAGGGGCGGGTTCTCGGAGGCAGGTGGCTGGGGTCTTTCGGGGGCGCTGTGCCGCCTGGCTGAATTCCGGTTGCGGTAGGTGCAGATGCGGCATTTTCACGTTGTGGCATCAAGGCGGTGGCGGGACATGTGCGGGGAGTGAGTGTGGGGGTGCTATTGCGGAAGGTGGGTCCAGACCCACCACCAATTGGCGACGACGGCAGCTGCGACGAGGCACCAAGTGAACTTACCGGGGGGGGGCGGCAGTATGGGAAATCTTCCCTGAATCAGGCGGTAGGCGAGAGTGGCGAGTGCCGCAGTGAGGGCAAGAGCGACCAGGGGGTTGGTGGTGAAGGCGACCGCCCAATTGCCTTGGACCCAAGCCATGGTGGTTCGGGTGCCGCCGCAGAGGAAGCACGGCTGGCCCGTGGTGTTGTAGAACAGGCACGGGACGATTTCGGGCCCGCCTGTGCGCGCAAGCAGGAAGAATCCCCCTACCGCCAGGAGGTAGAGCAGGATAATGCCAGCGATGAGCGGCATGAGCTCGTCAGGCTGACACGGCGACCATTGCGCCCATGAAAAAGACCCAGATCAGCGTGAAAACGAGGCCAAGCGCGAGCAGGATGGTTGCGATGATGCCGCAGATCCGTCCTGCGTTGGTGTGGGAGCGGCCCGAGGGATCCATGACGCCTTGATCCATGGCCTTGAGGTCTTTGTTGCCCATAATCCAGGCGAACACGCCGAGGATCTGGCAAACGACCAGACCGAGAATGCCAAAGACAAGGATCATGGAGCCGCGGTGCGGTTGGAGAGGAGAGGCGGGTTGTTGCATCGTGTTTTGGTGGGTTGAATTTGGGATGTGGTGGGAGGCTTTGTGGGAGGATCGGTGAGTGAAGCCGTCACATCGCAAGGGCATGCTGTCAATCTCATTTTTGGGATGAATTCGTGTTTCTCACAAAAACGAAATAGTATCGTGAAATTTTCAAAGGTTAATTTGACGCTTCCCTGAGGAGTTCCCAGACGGTATTCTAAACGTAAGGACATCGGTCGTCAGCCATTTTCCGGCGGTCGACATCTCCGGAAACTGGCCATGGCACAAAAAAACTGCAATCGATTAAAATGGGTAGCGCTTTTCCTGTGCGCTGTTGCCTTTGGGGTTCTGGCTATTTTCCGCCTGGCTGGTGACCCGGGTGTCGTTGTTGGGATGGGTGGTGATGAGGTGGCGGGGGAAAGAGGGGATGCGTTGGCTGGTGTGATGGAGGAGAGGGGGGAGGCAGGAGTTGCGGCGGGACATGTGGATGCAGGAACCGGGGATTTTCCGGCGTCGGGTGAAGAAGAGCGCGGTGGGCTGACGGCGGTGGAGTCTGGAATGCGGGTTGCGGACATTTTGGAGGCGGCAGGCGATTTGGCTGACCCGGATGTGAGGGCGGCGGCTGTGGCAGCGATTCGCGAGGTTGAGGAAGTGCGCCGTGAGGAGGCGGTTCGTCGGGCCAGGGAGGTGGGTTTGCCGCTTCGGGTTGAGTTTGA
>SLCJ01000178.1 GCA_007125835.1 Verrucomicrobiales bacterium
CCGAAGTGGTGGGCGGCGGCGTGTTCGGCTTCGCGGGTGACAGTGTGGAGCGGGACTTTGTGGGCCTCGGCGGCGGCGCGGCAGGCTTCGTATTCGGCGGTGGCGCGGCGCGCGCCGCCGGGGAGGATGGCGACTTTGACCGGGATCGGGCCGAAGCGGGTTTCGACGGTGGCGGACTCGCGGGGCAGGGCGTCGCGGCGGGTGTCGCTGCGGCGCACGCCGAGGGTGGCGGTTTCCTCAAAGAGCAGGCGTTCGAGGCGGTCGGCGTCGTCGGGGCGGGCCAGCACGCGCAGCACATGAGCAGGGCGGTCTTTCTTCATTTGCGCCGGCATGGCGATCACATCGAGCGCGCCTTCGTCCATCAGACGGCGGCAGGCATGGCCGATGGCTTCGCCGCGCTCGTTGTCGAGGTGGGTTTCGATCACAGTGATCGTTTCCGTGGTCCAGTCGCCTCCGCCATGGTCGGCGGCCTCGCCGAGAAAGAGGCGGAGCACGTTGGGGATAAGCAGGTCGCGGGTGCCGGCTCCGTAACCGACCGTGCCGAGCGTCATGGCGGGCAGCGGCCCCCAGGCGTCGGCGAGTTCGACAAGCAGCGCGGCACCGGTGGGGGTGACCAATTCGGCATCCACCGGCGAGCCATGGATGGGCACACCGCGCAGCAGGCCCACGGTGGCGGGCGCGGGCAGCGGGATGCGGCCGTGCGCGCCCGTAACAAATCCACGCCCCATCGGCAGCGGCGAGACGACGACCCGACCGATGCCAAGCGCCTCGACGCCGGCAAGCGCACCGACGACATCGACCATGGCATCGATGCCGCCGACTTCGTGGAGGTGGACTTTGTCGGCTGGCTGGCCGTGGATAGCTCCCTCGGCTTCGCAGATGCGGGTAAACACGCGCATCGCCCTTTCCTTGACGCTGTCGGAAGCCTCGGAACCCATGACGATCTCACGGATGTCGGCGAGGTGGCGTTCCGGCGCGTCGTCGTGGGCGTGCACGTCCACTTTGGTGGCGCCGAATCCGTTTTTTGAAACGCGGTTGATGTGGAGGTGAAAGCCGTCGAGGCGGAGTTTGGCGAGTTCGGCTTTGAGTGATTCGGCGGGCAGGCCGGCGTCGACGAGCGCGCCGAGGATCATGTCGCCGCTGGCTCCGGCGATGCAGTCGAAATAGGCTGTTTTCATTTGGCGAGGTGACTGGTGGTAGTGGGTATGAGCGCGGCGCTGAGGATGCGGTGGGCGGCAGGCGCGGTGCCGAAGCCGTTGTCGTTGATCGCTTTGCCGGTATTTTCCGAATCAGGCATTCCGCGTAAAATCATGATTTCAATCCAGCATACGGCAGACCTTCCGCCCGTCCATCGATTTCCCGGCAGCAAGGTGGATAGATCAGGATCAGAAATTGTGGCAGGAGTTCTTTGGAACGTTCCCCGACAAATCCCCCAAATCCGTTCTCGGGTTGGGGTCAGGTGCTTCCAGATCTCTGTAGTCAAGGCATTTCGCGGACGGCCGGTTAGTCTGGGGCGGCGTTCTTGGCCAGGGTGCGGGAGAAGACGGCGAAGAAGAGCCCGGTCGAGACACCGCACATCAGAATACCGGTCAGCGACTGAATGCCCCCCATCAGGCGCCTGTCGTCAGGCAGCAAGACATCGCCGAATCCGGTGGTGGTGTAGGTGACCGAGCTGAAATAGAACGAGGTGGAAAGATCGTCGAAAGCGCCACTGGCGAAGAAATACACCGCCCATACCATGATCTGGAGCAGATGCAGCAGAATCATCCAAGCGGCGACCTTGACCAGCAGAAGCGTGATCTGGGCAGTGCCGGTGTAGAGGCTCATCAGGCGCTTTTTCTTCCACAGGGCGATCAGAAGGGCAAGGCCGCCCGCATGGATGCTCACACAGACGGCCATCAAACTAAAGGCGGTGATCAGGTTCTGAATCATGAAATCACGGGTGGCGGGATGGCAAACACGGACACAGACCGGGGAACTCTTTCCGCGCCGTGATGGTGCAAATTTTAGTTTTCCCAGCGAAAGATCGGGTTGTGGAAGTATTCGCGAACGCTACACTTTTCCTCATGACTTCAAAAGGGCGTTTTTCCCGTCGTTTCCGTTCCCTCACCTATGCGGCGGTCGCCTTGTTGATCGTGTCGTGTTCGCAGGACGAGCCACCTCCGCCGACCATTCCTGCGGTGAGCACTTTCTCACTGGCGGCACCGGGCGAGCGGCCGTTCCGCTCGTTTCCTGGCGAACTGGCGGCCGCCAGCACCGCCTCCCTTTCGTTTGACGTGCCGGGGCGCATCATCGAGCTGCCTGCGGAGCCCGGGCAGTTTTTCAGCCAGGGCGACCTGCTGGCCCGGCTCGATCCGGAAACCTTCGAGGCGCAGGTGAGTGCCGTGACGGCACAATCGGAGGCGGCGCGCCGCGAACTCGAGCGCCGCCAGGGCCTGCGCGAGCAGGGGGCAGTTTCGCAAAGCGAGCTGGACCAAGCGCAAAGGCTGTTCGATGTGGCCGAGGCCGATCTGCGCACAGCGCGGCAACGCTTGGCCGACAGTGTGATGCGCGCCCCTTTCGACGGGCGCGTCGGCCAGCGACTGATTTCGAATTTCCAAACGGTGCAGCCGACTCAGGTCGTCCTCGTCTTCGTTGATGTCTCGTCGATGGAGGTGAAAATCGACGTTCCGGAGCAGGATTTCACGCTGGCCCGGCGCGGGGTGACTATCGAGGAGGTCGATGCCGGCATCGAGGCCCTGGTGACCTTCGCCAACCTGCCCGGGCGGTCGTTTCCGCTGCGGCTCAAGTCCTTCGGCACCCGTGCCTCGCCGGGATCCCGCACCTTTCCGGTGGTGTTCATGTTCGACCCGCCAGACGAGGTGAATCTGCTGCCCGGCATGACCTGCACGGTGATGGTGCGGGGCCTGGTCGATGGAGACGCTCCCCTCGGAGCCGGCGTCTATGAAGTGCCCGCCCCTGCCGTGGTGGAATCCGATGGCGCTGCCGGCCTGTGGCGCGTTTGCCCGGAAACATCCAAAGTTTCCCTCGTTCCGGTGGAAATGCTCGGCATGGCCGACGAATTCATACGGGTGAGTGGCGAGGATCTCAAACCGGGCGACACCTTCGTCCGTGCGGGGACGCGCTTCCTTTCGGAAGGCCGGAAAGTACACCCACTGCCGCAAGATTGACGCCGCCGGGACTTCCACCCCACATCCCCTTGCGATTTCCGACCCGCCATGAATCCAGCCATAATCGCCATTCGAAAACAGACCATCACCCTGGTGCTCACGGTGTTACTGGTCGTTCTCGGGATCCTCGCCTACTGCGGCATGCCGCGGCTCGAGGACCCGGAATTCACCATCAAATCGGCGATAGTCCTCACCCCCTATCCCGGTGGGAGCGCCGCCGAAGTCGCCGAAGAAGTGAGCAACGTCATTGAAATGGCGGCACAAGAACTGGCGCAGCTTGATCGGGTCGAGTCACGCTCCGAGCGCGGGCTCAGCACCGTGCGCATCAATATCCTCGACAGCTACGACCGCCACCAACTGCCGCAGGTGTGGGACGAGATGCGGCGCAAGGTCAACGACGCCCAGCGCAATCTGCCGCCCGGGGCCGGACCATCGATTGTCATCGACAATTTCGGTGACGTGTATGGCGTGCTTTTCGCGCTGACCGGCCCGGATTTCTCGATGGCGGAGCTCTATGAGACGGCGAAAATGCTGCAGCGAGAGCTTCTTCTCGTCGACGATGTGAAGAAGGTCGAGCTGTCCGGCGTGCAGACCGAGGTCATCTATATTGAAATGCAGCGCGACCGCATGTCGAGCCTAGGAATTCATCCCAATCAGGTGGCTGCCGCGTTGCGCGAGCAAAATCTCGTGGTACCCTCCGGACGGCTTGATGTCGGCCCGCTGGCCATCACCATTGATCCAACCGGTGAGTGGACCGGCACCGGGGATTTTGAGAATCTGATCATCCGCGGCGACACTGCGGGGGCGCTGGTCTTTCTGCGCGACATCGCCACCGTACGCCGCGACTTCATCGATCCGCCCGCGCCTACCCTGCTACACAACGGCACACCCGCCATCGGCATCGGGATCTCGACCGTGGCCGGTGGCAACGTCGTCACGATGGGCGAGGGCATCAAGCAAAGGCTCGCCCAACTCGAGGGCCACATTCCGCTGGGCAAGGAGCTGCACGCGGTCGCCTTCCAGGCCGAGGCCGTAACCACTGCGATCAACGAATTCGTCGCCAACCTGATCGCGGCCGTTGTGATCGTTTTCGTGGTTCTGCTGGTGGCGATGGGAATACGCAGTGGCCTGATCATCGGCTTGGTGCTGCTCATCACCATGTGCGGCACCTTCTTGGCCATGCAGTTCACCGGCACCATTCTCGAACGCATTTCCCTCGGTGCCCTGATCATCGCGCTGGGCATGCTGGTGGACAACGCCATCGTCATCACCGAAGGCATGCTGATGGCGATCAGGAAGGGAGTGGACCGCCTCCAGGCCGCCCGCGACGTGGTAGCGAGAACTGCGATTCCACTGCTTGGTTCCACCGCCATCGCCATCCTGGCTTTCGGCGCCATCGGTCTTTCCGAAGACAATGCCGGGGAAATCACCCGCTCACTTTTCGTAGTGCTCCTGCTTGCCCTAGGCATGAGCTGGATTACTGCAGTCACCATCACCCCGCTTTTCGGCTACCTTTTTCTCAAGAAGGGGGCTTCCGGAGACGCGGCTGACGACCCTTATGCCGGGCCCGTATATCAGGGATACCGGCGTCTGCTGCTTTTCTGCCTCGGGCGGCCTGTCGTCTTTCTCGGTTTGATGGCGGCGCTTCTCGGCGGCTCGATCTACGCCTTCCGTTTTGTGGACCAGAGCTTCTTCCCCGAGTCGACCCGCGAACAGTTCATGGTGGACGTCTGGCTGCCCGCGAACACCCGCATCGACCAGACCATCGCCGCCTCCGAGAAAATCCGGAAGGAAATCGCCGCGCTTCCGGGCGTGACCCATATCACCACCACGGTCGGCCGCGGCGCGCCGCGGTTCCTGCTTACCTATTCGCCGGAGCGCCTCGACAGTGGCTATGCGCAATTCATCGTCGATGTGGACGACCGCTCCCACATCGAGGGCGCGCTCGAGGAGGTTCGCCGCGGGATTTCGCCGCGCTTCCCCGACGCCCTGCTCATCCCCAAGCGCTTCCTCCTCGGGCCCGGCGACGGCGGCCGCATCCAGGCGCGGTTCTCCGGCAAAAACCACGACATGCTCCGCGAACTCGCCGCCCAGGCGAAACAAATCCTGAACGAGGACGGCGGGGCCATGGGCGTGCGCCTCGATTGCCGCGAGAAAGTCCCCATACTCCGCCCGCAGTTTGCCGAGGCCCCGGCTCGGCTGGCCGGCATCACCCGCTCCGACCTCGGGCGCGCCCTTGAGACCGCCTTCTCCGGGCGTGCCGTAGGTGTCTATCGCGAGCGCGACAATCGTTTGCCAATCATCGCCCGGGCACCCGCGTCCGAGCGTGTCAACGCCGATTTCATTCGCGACCAGCAGGTTTTCAGTCCGGTCGCCGACGGTTTCATTCCCATCCGCCAGATCGTTTCGGATTTCACCGTGGCATTCGAGGATCCCATCATCGAGCGCCGCGACCGGATGCCCACCATCACCGTACATGCCGATCAGGCCACCGGCCTCGCCAGCCAACTGCACGGGCGCGTTAAGGAACGCATCGAGGCCATCCCTCTCCCGGACGGCTATACCCTGGAGTGGGGCGGGGAATACGAGAAATCCGCGACGGCGCGGGCATCGGTTCTCGGCGCGCTGCCTCCCTTTGTCATTCTGATGGTGCTCATTGTCATCGCCCTTTTCAACTGCCTGCGCACCACCGCCATCATCTGGCTCGTCGTGCCGCTGTCGCTTATCGGCATCGTCTTCGGCCTGCTCCTTTTCGGCCAGCCCTTCGGATTCATGGCGCTGCTCGGCGCGCTCAGCCTTTCGGGAATGCTGATCAAGAACGCCATCGTGCTCATCGATGAAATCAACTCCCAGATCGGCGAAGGCAAGCACCGCTGGGATGCCATGCTCGACGCCTCCGTCAGCCGCGTCCGCCCGGTCTCGATGGCGGCGCTCACCACCATGCTTGGTCTGCTGCCCCTGTTTTTCGACGTTTTCTTCGGCGCCATGGCGGTGACCATCATCTGCGGCCTCGCCTTCGCCACCGCCCTCACCCTCCTCGTCGTACCCGTCCTCTTCACCGTCTTCTTCCGCATCCGCCCGCCGGCACGGGCCTGAGTATGCGGCCACCGGACGCGCCGAGGATCATGCCGCCGCTGGCTCCGGCGATGCAGTCGAAGTAGGCTGTTTTCATGGGGAAGGGTCGGGTTGCAGGATGCGATGAGCGGCAAGGGCGGCGCCGAAACCGTTGTCGATATTCACCACCGTGAGGCCGGAGGCGCAGGAATTGAGCATGCCTAGCAGGGCGGCCAGTCCACCGAAGGACGCGCCGTATCCCACGCTGGTGGGCACGGCAATCACCGGCGACGCCACGAGCCCGCCGACGACACTGGGCAACGCACCCTCCATGCCCGCCACGACAATGACCACGGCCGCTTTGCGGATTTCGTCGATGCGGCCGTGCAGGCGCTGGATGCCGGCGACGCCAATGTCATGAAAGCGTTCGACCGGATGACCGAGAAACGCAAGGGTGGCCGCCGCCTCCGCCGCCACCGGTAGGTCCGATGTGCCGGCGGTGACAAGCGCCACCCGGGGGCCGACTGCGCCAGGCAATCCGCCGAGGGAAATGGTGCGACCGGTTTCCTCGTAGAAAGCATCCGGAAGGGACGCGGCGACCGCCGCCGCTTTGTCGGGATCGAGGCGGGTGCCGAAAGCGCGGCCATTCGCCTTTGCAAGCGCGCGCAGGTTGTCGGCGATCTGGATGGCAGACTTGCTCTCGCAATAGACAATTTCCGGGAATCCCTGGCGGGCCAGGCGGCCGGGGTCAAGTGTGCTGTGGGGGTCCTGGCTCATGGTGGCGGAGAGTTGTTTGGAGCGGTGGGACGGCCGAGGGTTTCGTTCAAGCTGCCCGAGCGGAAGCCTTCGAGGTCGAGCGCGACGTAGGCGAAACCGGCGGCGCGCAGCGCGGCGGACACTTCGGCGGCAGCGGCGAGCACCTGCGGCATGTCCCCGGCCGCCACCTCGATGCGCGCCACCGTGTCGTGGTCGCGCACGCGGCACTGGCGGAAACCGAGGGCCTTGAGCGCGGCCTCGGCGCGATCGATGCGGTCGAGCCGTTCGGGTGTGACTCGGGAGCCGTAGGGGATGCGCGATGCCAGGCAGGCGGCGGCGGGTTTGTCCCAGACATCGAGGCCGAGTTCGCGCGCCCATTGGCGCACCTGTTGTTTGCCCAGTCCGGCCTCCGCCAACGGACTGCGCACACCGTGGGCGGCGGCGGCACGGCGGCCGGGGCGGAAGTCGGCGTGGTCGTCGGCATTGGTGCCATCGACGACCACGGCGAAGCCTTCGCGTGCAGCCAGTTCGGCGAAGGCGGTGTAGGCGGTGTCCTTGCAGTAAAAACAGCGGTCTGGCGTGTTGGCGGCATAAGCCGGGTCGTCGACCTCGCCGGTGGCCATCTCAATGTGCCGGATCCCGGCAGCGGCCGCAGCCCGGCGCGCATCCTCCAACTCGCCGGAGGCAAGACTCGGCGAAACCGCAGTGACCGCAGCCGCGCGGTCGCCCAGCACGCGCGCCGCCACCGCCGCCAGTAACACGCTGTCCACTCCGCCGGAGCAGGCGACCAACACGCTGCCGCATTCGCGCAGGATGTCGTGGACGCGCTGCCGGGCAGCCGGAACGTCCCGGGTAACCCGGTTTACAATCTCCTTGCCGTTTTGTTCTTCCATGCCATCGGGCGAACGCCCTTGATGCGGGGATTCTTTCAAAACGGGAATTCGTCCTCCATTTCGCGTTCGATGTTGGCTCCACCGCGCTCGACCGGCTTGGCGGCGGCATGGGTGGCGAGCCCTTTGACAATGATGGCCTTGTAGGGGCGCACCGGGCAGATGTATTCGCAGCCACCGCAGCCGATGCAAAGGTCGGGAATCATTTCGGGGATGGTCAGGCCATCGCGCCAGGGCACCATGTGCACGGCCTGGGTGGGGCAATGCTCGGAACATGCGCCACAGGCGGTGCCGTCTGTTTTCACCACACAGCGGCTGCGGATGAATTCGGCGATGCCGGTTTGCACAAGCTGGCGCTGTTCCACAGTGATGGGTTGGATGGCACCGGTGGGGCAGATTTCGGAGCAGTTGGAGCAATTGTAAGAGCAAAAGGAAACATCAAAGTCCTGATAGGGCTGCATGAATCCGGCCAGCCCATGAGCGGAAATCGAAGGGCGAAGCACCTGCTCCGGACAGTGGGTGACGCAAAGTTGGCAGGCAGTGCAATGGCTTTGGAAATGGGCCAGGGATCCCGACCCCGGCGGCAACACCGCCGGACGGTTGTATTGCGTAAGATCGTGGTCGCAGGGCTCGCCCCGGCCCTCGCCATGCCCCTCACCGCGTCCTTCACCGCGTCC
>SLCJ01000402.1 GCA_007125835.1 Verrucomicrobiales bacterium
TCCCTGATCGCACCACCCAAGGACGCACCAAGATGGAGAACAGCAGGTTGATGCAATGGTGTCACCGCCAGATCGCCGCCAAGCTGAAAATGCTGTGCAAGGCATACGGGTTGGTTGTGATTGAGACCCCTGCCGCATATTCATCGCGGTTCTGCTCGCGCACCGGGCAGGCAGGTTTCCGGGCACAGGAGCTGAACAAGGCTGCTTTCGAGAGCGACTTCTATTGGCGAAAGGCGGTGGAGAAGGCGCGCAAAGAGCCGGGGGTGAATGGTTCGAGCGAACTCATCGCTCTGGCGGATGCTTTCGCCACCCTGCCGGATGGATCAAAGAAAACCTATCTGGTGCCCCGCACCGGAGGTGGCGCGTTTGTGCCGTCCGGTAGCGGGGCTACGCAGAGCGCTGATTTGAACGCAGCGGTCAATCTTGCCCTGCGCGCGACTGCCGCGCCAAATGTGTTAGATATCCATGTCCGCGTCCGCTCGGAGTGGAAGGGGTCGGGATATGTTACCCGGGAAACACGCAATCGATTTGGCTCGAAGCCGGTTGAGATCGAGATGGCTACGGCGAAGGAGGGTTCGGATGGCGAGGCACCTGAGGCGCTTGATACACGCCCGAAATTTTTCTTTGTGGTGGGAGCGGATGGCAAGGAATTCTCCCCTGGCTTTGATCGGGCGGAGGTTCAGCACGAGGGCGCTTTGACATACCGGTGCCACAGTGGGCGAGCTCTGTGGATAACCGTGAATGATGGTGCCTGGAGACGGGTGGCAAAGATCAACGGTTTTCCTACCGAGGAGGACGAGATTCCCCTGTAGGAGAGCCGTCAATGTTGGCAATGAGCACGTATGCACATTCTCGTGGGCGGTCTGGGGCCGTGGTCGCTGATCCACGGTATTATTAAAAAGTTGTCAAAAATGTCCAACGAAACTTGTTTTGGCATTTTGCCCGGGGGTGGGATTGTGAACGGCTCTAGTCTGAGGTAGGCTGCTGCTGTGATTCCACGCTCGCCAGCGTCCCTTCAGGACGCCTTTCTCAACTGCAAATTTTCCCGGGGATGAATCCCCAGGCTTTGAGCTTTGGCCCTTTCAGGGCCGGCTGAGGGTGTGGTGCCAACAGCCAGCGGAGCGATACATGCCTGGCAATTTTAAGCTGGTTTCTTGGACTGCTTGGTTTGACTGCTCGGAAGTGCCCGAGCTTTCATTTCGGGCGACATGCCGCCCAGATTCAAAGCCGCGACACGTTGCAGCAGTCCATGGCGGTGCATGTGTGCGTGTGGCGGATGATTCGGGTGGCCGGGAGGTTGGAGTCAGCACATCCAGAGGAGGTAAGAAGGGCCGTTTTTTTTGGGGGTTGATGAGTGTGGGGCATCGCTCGGGCGGACTAAAGTCCGCGGTCCGAGAAGGGGTGTTCAAGGAAAGGATAAGGGGCAAGGGGGTGCGAGGATCATCCTACTTTCACCCGCTGTGGGGCTGCCATGGATTGACATCCCCGGGGTATGAGGCGACAGATGGGCATGTCTTCACCTAGCATTCATGTTCATGACACACCGGCGGAAGCGGCGGCGGCGGTGGCCGCGGAGTGCGCCGCTTTGATTCGCTTGCGGGCTGCGGAGGGGCGGTCGACGGTTCTTGGTTTGGCCACGGGATCGACGCCTCTGCCGTTTTACGCGGAGCTGATTCGGTTGCACCGGGACGACGGGCTTTCGTTCGCCGGGGTGACGACTTTTAATCTTGACGAGTATCTGGGGCTCGAGCCGGGGCATCCGGAGAGCTATGCGGCCTTCATGGCGAAGCATCTGTTTGATCATGTGGATCTTGGGTCGGATCGCACGCATTTGCCGCCGGGGCAGGTGGAGGAGGGGGATTTGGAGCGTGTGTGTGGGGAGTATGAGCGGTCGATTGTGGAGGCCGGTGGGATTGATTTTCAGATTTTGGGGATTGGGCGCACGGGGCACATTGGGTTCAACGAGCCGGGTTCGCCGCGCGACAGCCGAACGCGCCGTATTGACCTGGACCCGGTGACGCGCCAGGATGCGGCCCCGGCTTTCGGCGGGCTGGAGCATGTGCCGACCCACGCGATCACGATGGGGTGCGGGACGATTCTGGCGGCGCGGCGCGTGGTGCTGATGGCATGGGGCGAGAAGAAGGCGGAGATCGTGCGCGAGGCGCTGGAGGAGGATGTGACGGATCGCGTGAGCGCGTCGTTCCTGCAGGAGCATGGCAACGCGGCGTTTTTCCTGGATGCCGGGGCGGCCTCGGCACTCACCCCGGGGGCGGCCTGAGCTGGGATGGTGGGCTTCGCACGATTGCTGGCCGATACCCTGCGTCTGCCCAACTGGCCGACGGTGGGGTGCTCGGTGGTGACGGGATATCTCTGCGGTCTGGCACTGATCGGGCGGTCGCTGGGGCCGGAGGTGCCGGTGGCTCCCGAATTTTCCCCTCTCATTGTACTGCTGCTGCTGGTGGGGGCGGGTGGGTTGTATGCGATGGGGTGTTTGCTGAATGACGCGGTGGATGCGGCGGTGGATGCGCGGGAACGGCCGGGGAGGTTGGTGCCGTCGGCGGCGATGTCGGCCTCGGCGGCGGCGAATTGGGGGTTGGGGGCCGGGGCGCTTGGTGTTTTGGCTTTGTTTTTCATCGGGCCTTTCGCGCTGGTGGTGGGGGCGGTGCTGGCGGTGCTGATTCTGGTGTATACGTGGATCCACAAGCGGACGGTGTGGGGGGTGCTGCCGATGGGGCTGTGTCGCGGTGCGCTGTATCCGCTGGGTGGGCTGGCGGCGGTGTCGTATTGGGGGAAGGAAATGGAGGGGCCGCTGCAGTGGTTGATTGTAGCGGGTCTTTTGCCCACCGCCTATGTGGCTGGGGTGTCGCTGGTGGCGCGGATCGAGGGGTCGGGTGCGCCGGCTGGAGCGTGGCGTGTGCGTTTGGCGACGGGTCTGATGGCGCTGCCGTTTTTCATACCGGTGTTGGTGTTGTGGGTGTTGTCGATGCGCAATCCGGAACTTCATGCGGCGCCGCTGGAATTGTTGCTTTTCCTGATGATTCCGGCGGCCGGCCTGGCCTGGCTGGCGTGGGCGCGGCGGGTGCTGCCCGGCGAGCCAGGAAGGTTTGTGGGGCGCGCGCTGCCGGGATTGGTCTGGATCGATGCGCTGCTTCTCGCGCTGTTTGCCCCGGCGGTGTGGTTGTGGATGCCGGCAGCGGCCCTGGCGGCAGCGCTGGTTCTCGGGCGGATGGCGCGGGCTACTTGATGCGGCTGGATGTAGGTGGTTCCGAGTTGGGTTGGGGATTGCTGGGGTTCTGATCTGGAGGGGGAGGCTGGCGTGAGTGGTGTGGGTTTGGCATGGATTTGCTGCTGGTTTGTGGCGCGCTCGCGAGCGTCCTTTCAGGACGCATTTTGCAATGGTGATTTATCCCGGAGTTGAAACTCCGGGCTTTGTGCCGTGGCCCTTTCAGGGCCGACTGGAGGGGTGATTACTGACCTCAGAGTCTGCCGCGCGGTGGCGAGTTGCTTTGCGGCCCGGCTCTCGCTGTGGCAGTGGGAATCTGGTGGCTGGGGATTCGATTCTGATTTCGATAGCGATTTCGATCCCGATGTCGAGGGATTCCGAGATTTTTGTGCGGGAGATGGGGTTGGGCTTGATTTTATTGCATCTCTGAATATGTTCAAAAAAACACATTGAGTGACGCTTTGTTTATTGAACTTCATGCTTGTTCCGCGTTTTCGTTTCTGCGGGGTGTTTCGCCTCCGGAGGTGCTTGTGCGGCGTGCGGCGGAGCTTGGGATGGGGGCGATTGCGGTGGTGGACGACATGGGGTTTTACGGCAGTGTGCGGGCGTATGCGGCGGCGCGGGCGGCGGGGATGCGTGCTTTGGCGGGTTTTGGTCTGCGTTGGGGGGAGGGTGGTATGGGGGTGGCGGGCGGAGGGTCGCCGCTGCCGGTGTTGGTGTCCTCTCGGCAGGGATATGAGAATGCGTGCCGTCTGCTGACACGCGCGCATTTGGCGGGTGAGGCGGAGCGTGTCGGGGTGGCGCGGGGAGGGAGTCGGGAGGTGAATGGGGTTGGGGAGGTTGTGGAGGCGGGTGAGTTGTCCGGGTTGGTGTGCCTGACGGGCGATGGCGATGGCGCGCTTTCCAGGATGCTGGCGGCGGGGGAGCATGCGGGTGCGGAGGAGTGGGTGCAGGGTTTGGTGCGCCGGTTCGGTCTGGGGAATGTGTATGTCGAGCTTGTGCGCCATCGGCGGCGCGGCGAGGAGCGAATGAACCGTTTGCGCGCGGAGCTGGCGGAGCACCTGCGCCTGCCGATGGTGGCGGCCAACGCCCCCCTGGCGGCGGAGCGCGGCGGGCGCCCGTTGGTGGATGCGTTTGCTTGTTTGCGTCATCACACGGATGTGGATCACGCCGGGCTTCTGCTGGAGGGCAATTCGGAGCGGCATTTGAAGGGGGCGAAGGAAATGGCGGAGCTGTTCCGCGATTTTCCCGGGGCTGTGGCGCGCACGGCGGAGTTGGCGGAGCGTTTGGAATTTTCGCTCGACAAGGTGGGGTATGAGTTTCCGTCGTTTCGCGATCCGAGCACGTGTCGCGCGCTGGCGCGGGATGAGGAGGCGCGTTTGTTGCGCGAGCTGGCTTTTCGCGGCGCGCGCGAGAGGTGCGGCGGATTGCCGGTGGCGATTGCTCGGCAGCTGGATGTGGAACTGGAGTTGATCGGGCGTCTTGGGTTTTGCGGGTATTTTCTGGTGGTGCACGGCATCAAGGAATTTGCACGCAGTCGCGGGATCCTGTGCCAGGGGCGCGGTTCGGCGGCGAATTCCGTGGTTTGTTATGCGTTGGGGATCACCAATGTGGATCCGCTCAAACACCACCTGCTGTTTTCGCGCTTTCTCTCGGAGAACCGGAAGTCGTGGCCGGATATCGATCTGGACCTGCCATCGGGTGCGCCGCGTGAGGAGGTGATCCGGCATGTGTATGAATCCTATGCGCCCCATGGCGCGGCAATGACCGCAAATGTGATTTGTTATCGACCGCGTTCGGCTTTCCGCGAGATGGCCAAGGTGCTGGGGTTTGGCGCGGAGGTGGCGGATCGTTTCTCGGAGTTGGCGGCGGCACCGCGGGTGGAGGACCATGGCGCGGCGGCGCAGGCGGGCGCGGCGGCGATGGGCGATTTTTATCCGGGGTCGCGGGTGGAGGAATTGTCGGCGACGATGGCGCGGGCCGGTGTGCCGGAGGATCATCCGCGCGGGCGCGCGCTGCGGGGTTTGTATGCCCAGGTGCTGGGGTTGCCGAGGCACCTCGGTCAGCATCCGGGTGGCATGGTGCTGTGCCAGGGGCGTCTGGATCATGTGGTGCCGCTGCAGCCTTCGGCTATGCCGGGGCGGGTGATCGTGCAGTGGGACAAGGATGATTGCGAGGACATGGGTATGGTGAAGGTGGACCTTTTGGGTCTGGGCATGCTGGCGGCTATGGGGGAAATGATCGAGGTGTGCGGGCGGCGCGGGCGGCCGGTGGATCTGGGGCAGCTGCCGTTGGACGATGAGCCGACCTTCAATCTGATGTGCCGCGCCGACACGGTGGGCACGTTTCAGGTGGAGTCGCGTGCGCAGATGGCGACGCTGCCGGTGATGCAGCCTCGCACATTTTACGATGTGGCGGTGGAGGTGGCGATCATTCGTCCGGGGCCGGTGGTTGGCGATCTGGTGCATCCCTATCTGAACCGTCGCAACGGAAGGGAAGCGGTGGACTGTATCCACCCTTTGTTCGAGCCGATTCTGAGGCGCACCCTGGGCGTGCCGCTGTTCCAGGAGCAAATTCTGGAAATGGCGATGGTGGTGGCCGGATTCAGCGGTGCCGAGGCAGATGAACTGCGACGCGCCATGTCGTTCAAACGCGATGACAAACGCCTGCATCGCGCGGTGGCGCGTCTCGATCAAGCGATGGCGGCGCGCGGGCTGGCGCGGACGGTGCGCGACAAGGTGGCCCATGCGATGCAGTCGTTCGCGTTATACGGATTTCCCGAAAGCCATGCAATTTCCTTCGCACTGATTGCCTATGCTTCGTGCTGGTTCAAAGTGCATCACCCGGCGGTATTTTACGCCGCGTTGCTCAATCATCAGCCCATGGGGTTTTATTCGCCGGCGACCCTGGTGGCCGACGCTCGCCGCCATAGTGTGCGCGTGCGCCCGGTGTGCGTGGTGCACAGTGGCGCGGGCACGGAGGTGACAGGCGCCCGAGAAATCCGCCTCGGCCTGAACCGCCTCAAGGGTATGTCGAAGCGGGCCACCCAAGCGCTTCTGAAAGCACGGAGCGAATCCCCCTTTTCCTCGCTGCATGATTTTTTCCAGAGGGTACGGCCTGCGGCGGGAGAGCGGCGGCGGCTGGCCGCGACCGGCGCGCTCAATACCCTGGAGCATGGAATGCACCGCCGCGAGGCATTGTGGCAGGCGGAGCTGCCTCTGGAGGAAGGATTGTTCGCCGACGCAGCGCCTGCGCCTGACCCGGAAACCGGACCGGCGCTGGCTCCCATGGACCCCTTTGAGCGCCTGGCGGCGGACTACAGTCATGCTGGAGTGACCACCGGTCCGCATCCGATGGCCCTGCTGCGTGCCGCCGAAACACCGGGGGGATACGGCGCATCGCGGCAGCGCGAGAATCCCGCGCATCTGCCGCGCGCGGCCGACCTGCCGAGATGCCGCGCGGGGCGGGCGGTGGCCGTGGTCGGCATGGTGATCTGCCGTCAGCGTCCCGGCACCGCCAAAGGGCACTGCTTCATCTCACTCGAAGACGAAACCGGCGTGATCAATCTCTTCGTGCCGAGAGATACCTATCGCCGCTACCGCTACCTGATTGCCAGCGAGACATTCCTGATCGCACGGGGCACCCTCCAACACGGCGAAGGAGGCACGGTGTCGGTGCTGGTCCGCGAACTGGAACCGCTGTGCCAGGCAAACGACGGAGCCAAAGAACCCGCCCATGCCCCAAGCCATGATTTTCATTGAAGAGGGTGGTGCAGGCATTGCCGATGAGAGAACGAGGATCTCTCAGGCTATCCCGGGCATAATGAAGTCCGCACTCCTACCGTGGGTTGATAACGAGATGGAGAATGAGTATGACGTTTCGGCTCTTGGAAGGAGTGCAACGAAAACTAGGGCAAGAATTATACAGGCAAGAATTATACACATACGCTTTCCTGTCGCGGTAGCGTCTTGGAGTGCGGTTGTCCTCAACCGCTTTTTGGGTGGTTGTGCGGAGGTGTTTGGTGGCCCATTGCTTCTCGGCATTGGTGCGCCCATTCGCAAAGCGCCAGAGGACTCTGAACTGCACGACGCTGTCGCGTGCATGGGGGTCTTGCCCGTGGTGCAGCTAAATCATGGCGGTAATGTTTTCGCCTCCTGGGGCAAATAGGGAGCCCGCCGCACTCCTGCGGTGGGTTGTGAATGAGATGGACAATGAGTGCGACGTTCCGGCTCTAGGAAGGAGTGAGTGCGAGCGGGGGCGTGATTTCAGGCGATCAATCCCGGCGGCGGGAGGCGAGCAGGGCAAGCCCGGCCAGCGCGGCGAGGACTGTGGTCCCGGCTTCAGGTATGGGAGTGATGGAGAAATAATTGACAACTCAAAAATGGGACAACTCAAAAATGGAAGGCAAAGAATAAACCTTCCGTTTGTGAATTTTCATCCCTTGGTGTGGGGAATCGTGGCTGACGGGCTGCTGGAGGGACGGATGACCTCCGGGCTTCTGGCGATGTGGCTGGCCATCATGCTGGCCACTTACATGATTGGTCTCGCGGCCGGGGCTTGGCATTCCTACCTGCTGGAGAAGACGGGCCAGGCCTTTGTGCGCAGGATCCGCTCGGACTTGTTCGCCAAGTTCGGGATGCAGTCACAGGCATACCACCGCGAGAGCAGTACGGGCGAGTTGGTCACCCGCATTACCAGCGATGTGGATGCGATGGAACAATCCGCGGGGAGAGGTTGAGTTTGATCGCGTGGAGTTTGGCTACGTGCCCGGGCAGCCTGTCCTTCGCAGTGCCTCGTTTCAGGTGGAGCCGGGGGAATTTGTTGCCATCGCCGGCAGCAGTGGATCGGGCAAGAGCACGCTTCTCAATTGGGTGCCCCGGTTTTACGACGTGACCGGCGGGGCGGTGATTGTCGATGGTTGCGACGTGCGGGACCTGCGGTTGGGTGCTCTCAGAAAACCCATCGGTTTTGTGGGCCAGGACAATTACTAATGAGTCCAAAATTGTAGGGACATTGGCACGATATTTGCTTATTGGTTTGCATGCAAAAAGTCAGAGATACAGATTGCAGGAAATTGACACATCGGGAGTTGACCGAGTTGCGAA
>SLCJ01000411.1 GCA_007125835.1 Verrucomicrobiales bacterium
ATTGTTTGTCTATTGTTTGTCTAGCAAATAACTCAAAATCATTGTAATGCATCTTACTTTGCTGAGTTCTTACGATCAAATTCCCCTTGCCGATGGCCGGGCTGTGTGGTGAGTATGGGCATGGAGAACGAGTTGGGTGATCGAGAGCGGATTTTTCTGGGGTGGCGGCGGCCTTTGCTGCCGTTGGCGGCGGAGTGGCTGCTGGCGCGGCGGGGGGAGCTGGCGGGATGGCGGGTGGTGGTGCCGACGAGTCATTGTGGGCGACGGTTGCGGCAGGCGTTGGCGGAGGGGGGTGGTGCTGTGCTGTCGCCGCGTTTTTGCACGCCGGGCGGGTTGTTGCGCGAGGTGGCGGATGGGGGTGGGGTGGCCCCGGAGTGGTTGGAGGTGCTGGGGTGGATGGAGGTGCTGGAGCGGCAGCGGGATTGGTCTGAGTTTGCGGCTTTGTTTCCCGATCCGCCGGGAGTGGGCGAGGGGCGGGGCTGGAGTTTGGGCTTGGCGCGGCAGTTTGTGGCGCTGCGCCGGGCTTTGCAGGAGGGGGGGATGTTGATTGCGGGGGCGGCGCGGCGTCTGGAGCAGGAGGCGGATGGCGGGCGCTGGAAGGCGCTGGCTGTGTTGGAGGGGGAGGTGGAACGATGGCTGACGGGGCGCGGGGTGCGCAGTCGCAGTGCGTTTTTGGCCGGGCCGGGCTGGCATTTGCCGAAGGCGGCGGGGTATGTGTTGGCGGGGGTGGCGGATATGCCGCCGGTGGTTGGGGAGGCCTTTCGGAGGTTGTCCTGTCCGGTGCGGGTGTTGGTGGCGGCTCCGGATGATGAGGCGGACGCATTTTCTTCTCTGGGCCTGCCTTTGGAGGGAGTATGGGGTGGGCGTCCTTTGTTCTGGCCGGAGTCCGGACAGGGGTCGGTGGTGCTGGCGGCGGATCCAGGCGAGCAGGCGGCCAGGATGGTCGAGGCGGTGGCGGCGGCGGGCACGTCTTCAGAAGGGGTGGCTTTTGCCTCGGCGGATGCGGGCACGGCGTCGGAGGCGTCGCAAATTTTTACACGTCAGGGGTGGGAGGCATTTGATCCGGCGGCGTTGTCTTCAGCAACGGGGTTGCGGCGGTGGCTTGGGGTGTGGGGACGGTGGATGGAAAGGCCGCGGCTTTCGGTGGTGCGCGATTTGCTGGCGCTGCCGGAGACAGGGGTGTTGGTGCGCGGGCGGCGGGCCGACAAGGCGGCGGCTTTGGCGCGGGTACGCGATGCCTGGCTGGCGGTGGAGGCGCCGGATGTGCGGCGGTGTTTGGAGCGCGAGGGCTTCGGGCGGGTGGAGGTGCGGGAGGCGGCGGCGCAATTGTTGGAGGAAACATTGCAGCCGCTGGAGTCGTGGCGGGCGCGTCTGAGTCGGGACGGGGTGGCTGGACTAATTGAGTTGTTAGATGTGGTGGCGCGGACGGGTCAGGACACGGCGAATGAGGTGTCGGGTATCTTGGAGCAGGCCGAGATGATGTCGGAGCTGCAGGCGGAGGTGGATGTGCCGTCGCGGGTGTGGCTGGATTTGCTGGCGGCGGAGTTGCCACCGGCGCAACCGGACATGCCGGACGGGAGGGTGGTGGATGTGCTGGGTTGGCTGGAGGTGTTTTTGGAGCCGGGTCGGCATTTGCTGCTGGGCGGGTTAAACGAGGGGCTGGTGCCTGCGGGCGGGGGCGGCGATCCCTGGCTGGGAGAAGCGGCGCGGCGTGTGCTGGGCCTGCCTTGCGATTCGCGGCGCGCGGCGCGCGATGCCTATCTGTTTCATGCGATGTGCGAGGCGCGGCGCGAAGGCGGGCGAGTGGATTTGTTTTGCGCGAAGACGGCGGCGGATGGCTCGCCGTTGGCTCCGTCGCGGGTTATGCTGGCGGCCCCGGCGGATGAGCTGCCATCGCGGGTGCGGTTGTTGTTTGCCGAGGTGGATCCGCCGGAGGCCGGAATGCGCTTTGCGCTGGAATGGAAGTGGCGCCCGCCGACTCGGCGGGGGTCCGGTTTGAGGCGGGTTTCCATCACGGCGTTGCCCGATTACCTGCGTTGCCCGCTGCGGTTTTATCTGAAGCATGTGCTCAAGTATCAGGATCGCGATGCGGATCGTGGCGAGTGGAACGCACGGGATTTCGGAAATGTGGCGCATGCGGTGCTGGAGGCATGGGGGCGAGATGAGGCGGCGCGTGAGTGTGGCGAGGCGGAGGGGATTGCGGCGTGGGTTTTGGCGGAGCTGGATCGTGAGGTGGAGCGCGCGTTTGGAGAGCAGCCGCCTTTGGCCATCCGTTTGCAGACCGAGGCGCTGCGGCGGCGTCTGGAATGGTTTGCTCACAGGCAGGCGGAGCATTTTGCCGCCGGGTGGCGTGTGCATGCGGTGGAGGAAAAGATGGAGGAAGAAGTGGGAGATATAGTGCTGGTAGGGAAAATCGACCGTGTGGACAAGCATGTGGAGAGCGGAGCTTGGATGGTGATCGATTACAAGACGGGAAAGATGAGGGATGTGATGGGGGCTCATTTGCGCAAGGCGGAGAAGGACGGTGTGGTTCCGGCGCATTTGGTTGGCTCTCCTGCGGTGTGGCAGAGGGAGAAGGTCGATCGCAAGGGATCGCGCATGGAGCGAATGTTGTGGCGAAATTTGCAGCTTCCCAGTTATGCGGTGGTTTGGCGGCAGCGGTTTGGCGGCAGCGTGATGCCTGCGTATTTCATGCTAAGCGACAAAGAGGCGGAGGTGAGGGTGGCCCCATGGGATGATTTTTCCGAGGCCGATGCGGAAGCGGCGTGGAAGTGTGTGCGCCATGTGCTGGGGCGCGTTGCGGAGGGGGTGTTCTGGCCACCGGCCGCGAAGGTGGATTACGACGACTACGCGATGCTCGCTCCAGAGGGGATTTTGGCCGAGCATGTCGAAGCACCCGAACTGTGGAGGGAGGCGGAGGAGGGCGGCGATGATTCCACTTCGGATGAAGTGGAGTACGATGGCGAGGATCTTTGGGATGAGGAATTTAATGAGGAGGACGACGAATCATGAGCAACGCGCCTTTTGCCAAAAATCTGCTGATCCGCGCATCCGCAGGATCGGGAAAAACCTACCAACTGAGCAACCGTATCATTTCCTTGATCGCGAGCGGGGTGGAGCCGTCGTCGGTGGTGGCGCTGACCTTCACTCGCAAGGCGGCGGGTGAGTTTGCCGATGATGTGCTGGGCAAGCTGGCGCGGGCGGCGGAGGACCCGGCGGCGGCGCGGCGTCTGGCGCCGGAGATCGGATGCCCGGACGCTTCGTTTCCCGATCTGCTGGAGCTGGTGGTGCGCGACCTGCCGCGCCTGATGCTTGGCACGATGGATAGTTTTTCGGCGCGGGTGGTGCAGGCGTTTCAGGTCGAGCTGGGGCTTACCGGAGGGTCTTTCGGTGTGATCGAGGGCGGTCCGGCGGAGGCGGCCATGGATGATTTGTTGAACGACCTGCTGCATGACACGCTGGACGGACCGGGTGCCGAGGCTTTCGTGCAGGCATTCCGCCGTGCCACCGCCGGACGCCAAGATGCGAAGGTACTCGCTCCTCTCCGATCGCAGGTGAACGATTGGCACAAGGTACTGCTCAATCCCGACGGCGGCGGCGACTGGGGGCCTGCCTGGCTGGCCGGCGGAGCGGTTTCGTCCGAGTGGGAGGCGCGCAAGGAAAAACTGCTGGATCGCGTGAGCGCCGGGTTGGCTGATTTTCAACACACCGACAAACGTCAGGTCGCGGCGCTGGATAAGATGGTGGATTTATTGCGTGTGCACACGGTGGGCAGTGGTATGTTTTCCCCAAAGTCTTCGGTGGAGAAGACACTGTGGGCGGCTGTGCTGGACGGGGATGATCCGCTCCATGGGAAAATGTATAAAGGCTTCGACCTGCCTGCGGCGGCGGGCGATGCCCTGCGGGAGGCTCTGCTTTTGCTGGCGAGATGTGAGATGGCCGCCGCTCTTGAGCGCACGGCGGCCTTGTATGAGGTGCTGATGGCTTACGACCGCGAACGGGAGCGGAGGTTGCGGAGCCGGGGGCTGCTTGGCTTCGACGAGCTGAAGCGGATGATGGCGCTGTGGGCGACCGACGAGGAGGCGCGGCTGCGGCGCGAGGCGGTGGATTTCCGCCTCGATGCCCGGTATCAGCACTGGCTGTTGGATGAATTTCAGGATACGAGCACCGGCCAGTGGATCGGGCTCAAGCCGCTTTTGGATGAAGCGGCGATGGGCGACGAAGGCACGCTTTTCGTGGTAGGCGATGCCAAGCAGGCAGTCTATGCCTGGCGCGATGGAAACGTGCGTCTGTTTGACGAGGTGCACCGTTGGTATGGCGAAAACCTAGTCGAGGAAAGCATGGATGTGTCGTTCCGCTCGTGTGCCGAAGTGCTGGCGCTGGTGAACCGGGTGTGCGGCGATGTTGCGACAGTGCGCGCTTTGTATGGCGACGCGGTGGCCGAGCGATGGGAGCAGGTGTGGCATGATCATCGTCCGGCGGAGGTTCTGGCCGGGCGGCGGGGTGAGGCGCGGGTTGAACTTTTTGACTGGGAGGAGGCGGAGGGCGGCACGGAGCGTGAGAAGATGGATGGCGCACGTTTTGTGCGCCTGGCCGAAGTGCTGCGCGAGCGCGGCGTGGGGGAGCGGGATTTGACCTGCGGGGTGTTGCTGCGTGGTAACAAGTTGGTGCGTGCGGTGTCGCGTTTTCTGCGCGATGAGGGCTTTGACGTGATCGAAGAGGGCGAGCGAAAACCAGCCGCTGACAATGTGGTGGGTGTGGCGCTGGCGGCGCTGGTAAGTTGGCTGGCCAATCCGGCGGACGCACGGGCGGCGGGCGTGTGGGCGATGTCGCCGCTGCGGGACATGCTGGTAGGCGAGTATGGTGGGGCGTGGCAGGCGATGTGGGAGGGCTTGAACCGTCGGGCTGCGGATGAAGGCTATGCGGGGATGCTCTCCGGTGTGGTCGGGCTTTGCGGTGCGGAGTGGACGGTTTTCAGTCGGCGGCGCGCCGCTGATCTGATCAGCGCGGTGGCGGCTTTGGAAGTGGGGCGTGCGGTGGTGGGGGCGGCGGAGGTGGCACGCATGCTCGACAAACTGGGGGTGAAACAAGCCCCGGGACGAGCCGCCGTGCAGGTGATGACGATTCACAAGTCGAAGGGGCTGGGATTTGATCTGGTGGTGCTGCCCGAGGTGCCGAACCGCAAGGTGCCGAATTTCGCGCACTACCGGATGGCTTCCGGCGAGGGGTGGGTGAGCGCAGTGCCCGCCGCCTGGGCGCGCGAGGCCTCGCCAGAGATGAAGGCGGCGGAAGAGCGCTGGAGCGAGGAACAGTGCTATGAGGACATGTGTATGTTTTATGTGGCGATGACCCGCGCCAAGTCCGGGCTGGTGGTGCTGTTGCCGAGGACGAAAGAGAAGGCGAATTCCAAAGGCGGGCCGACCGCCTCTGCGGATACTTTGCTGCGGTCGAGTCTTGGCGAGGAGGAGGGAGTTGAGGGTGGCGAGGTGTTATATGCCGAGGGTGATGTCGGGTGGGTTTCGTCGTGTGCCATGATGGACGAGAAGGTGGTAGAGGGGACTGAAAGCCGCTTGGGTGAAGGAGTGCCTCTGCGGCGGCGGCGGCGACCCAGCCGCGAGGAGGACGAGGCAAAGGAATACGGCGAGGAAGCAACAGGCGGCACGGCAAAGACAGTAGCGGTTTCGCCGCGCGGGATGCGTTTCGGCTCGCGGGTGCACCAGCTTTTCGAACAGGTGGGGTGGGAGGACGAAGGCGTGCCCGAATTGCCCGGGGACGACGGTGGAAAGATGGTGGCGCGTCTGCTGCGGGAGCCGGAGGTCCGGGTTCTTTTCAGCCGCCGCGGGCGGGCGGTGGAATTGTTTCGCGAGCAGGCCTTCGATTTGATTGATGACAAAGGGTGTTGGGTAACAGGCGTGATCGACCGCCTTCACGTGGAGATGAAGGACGGAAAGCCAGTGGCCGCCGAGGTGATCGATTTCAAGACCGACCGCGTGGACACGCCCGATGAACTGGTCGCCCGCCATGCCCCGCAAATGCGCGCCTACCGCGAGGCGGTGGCCAAGGCGCTGGGGATCGATCGGGACCGCGTCGCGTGTCGATTGGTTTCGACGCGGTTGGCTGCGGTGGTGGAGTGCGGGTGATTCGGGGGGAGGTTGATCGCGGCGGATGTCGCTCAACTCCAAGGGTGGACGGTGTGTTCCACGGTGCCGTCGGGATGGAGGAGGAGTTCGACCCAGAGGTGGCCGAAGCCGAGGTATTCGCCATTCCACCAAGCGGCGCTGACCGCGCCGCCGCAAATGTAGGACATGTGGTCGGCGGCGGCCCGGTCGATGGTGTGCATGTGTCCGGAGAGGGCGAGTTTGGCGTGGGGGTGGTTGCGGAACAGCTCGCGGAAGCGGGTGGCCCCTTTCACGGCCCAGTTTGCGGGGACACGGTATCCGCCGGATTCGATGGCGGTGGAGGGTTCGAAGAAGTGGGTGACCGAGAGGATGGGGGCGTGGGAGACGAGGCACACCGGCTCGGGTCCGGCGGCGAGTTCGCGTTCGAGCCAAGACCATTGCTCGTCGTCCAGTTTGCAGCCATCGGCGTGAAAGCAGTCGAGCAGGATAAAGCGCCAGCCGCCGATGACGCGGCTGAAGTAGCGGTGGGGCATGTCGAAGCGCTCGATGGCGAGGGATTTCTCGGACGGATGGTCGTCACCTCCGTCCTCGGCGGGGGCGTTCCACCAGATGTCGTGATTGCCGATCACGGATAAAGAGGGGGTGTTGAGTTGATCCGCCACCTGACTGGTCCACAGGTCGAATTGGGTCATAACAGATTCCTCGGTGACGTCGCGCGCGTCGACGTTCATCACGTTGTCGCCGCCGAAGATGAACAGGTCGGGCGGCGTGGGGCGGTTTTGAATTTCTTGGATCAGCCCGCCAACCCGTTCCGCCGCGCCGGGATTGTCGGACGGCATGTGGGTGTCGGTGAGGAATGCGACACGCAAGGGGCGGCCCGCCCCGGGATCGCTCGGTTCCGAAGCGGCGGCCGTCAGCGTTCTGCCCGCCAGCAATCCAGCGGTGGCGAGACCGGCACGGAGGATGTGACGCCGCCGGGGCATCAGGGGGCGGGAGGGTGGCGGGGTGTCTGGCTTCATAGAGCGGGATTTATTGGGAGGTGGCATGTCGTCGCGGTCCTGCGGTGCCGTGGTGCTTTGCTGGAAACGGCGCAGGTGGGGAGGTGCTTTCAGGAAGTGCGTGGGAGACGCATGCATGGATGCACTCTGGCATCCCTCCGGGATGCGATCGAGGGATCGGGCAATCCGGGGGTATCGCTGCGCTCAACCCCCGGCTACGGTCTGGCATCCCTACGGGATGGCAGGGATTTGGACCGTCATTCGGCGTGGCATCCCTTCGGGATGGCAGTTGGGGTGGTGGTTCGATTTTCTCTGCCTTGCTGATCTGTGGGCGAAATTAGAAACCGGCTGGCCTTTCCCACCTGCCTTGCGATTCAGCGCCGGTAAGCATCCTTGCGGTGTTTGGCACGCACAATGAACACGACCAATCGCTCGTCTTCGATCTCATAAACCACGCGATGCGCTCCAATCCGGATCCGATAAAGCTCTTCACCCTTCAGTTATTTCGATCCGTGAGGGCGGGGGTAACGGCAAGGTCTTGGATCTTGCTCAAAATTCGAATTGCCTCCGCCTCGGGAACTTTCCGAAAGTCCTTCCGGACACTCTCAGCAAATTCAATGTTGTAAGGCACCATCTTCCTTGAGCTGACGGATAAGGCTTTCAAATCCCAGACGTGGATCATTCCGTCGTTCACGCCAGACATCGAGATCTTCGAGATCTTCGAGCAGGCTCGCCTCAAGGGCTTCGTTGACCAGGTCTGACATCGACCGCGAGGTTTCTGCCGCCTTCATACGCAATGCCTTATGAATCTTGTCGTCCAGATAGAGCGTTGCTTTACTCATGGCTAAATTATGCCATTAAAGTGTCAGAATATCAAGGCGCCTGAGTTTGTCTCGTCCTCGTTACAGTGGGGTCCCAGTTGCTGGGAGCGCACCTCCGCATCAAGGAGCGGGTCCGGCGAAGGTTTGGCCTGCGGCAGCAAAGCGCAGCGATTCCAGGTCGGGAATCTC
>SLCJ01000185.1 GCA_007125835.1 Verrucomicrobiales bacterium
CCTCGATAGAGAAGGTGAAGTTGGGTGGGGTGTGTCGTGTGGAGGAGATGGTGGAAGGGAAGCGGCAGGTGCGGCAGGGAGAGAATCTGGCGTGGAAGATGGGGGAGGAGGACTATTTGAAGCTGGTCGAGGCCTCGGGGCGATGTGTGCGAGGGGACAAGAAGGGAGCGTTGGGGGCGGAAGCTTTGCCGGTGCTGGAGGGGATGCGTGTCGAGGTGGAGGAATGGGAGCGGGTGATGAGTGGGTATGGACGGCTTTATTGGCGAGTGGCCGGTAGTCCTGCAAGCCTTGCGGCGGCGGCGCGAGCCTCGGGTCAGCAGTGGTTTTGGGGGTCGGGCAAGCGGCGGGGAGCTGAGGTGTAGTGAGAGCGGGGATGATTCTGGAGAGGCTTCGGTTTCGGAGGGCATTAGCAGAGGGACGGGGTTCTTAGCCGTCCCAAGTGCTCTGAAGGCGGCTTTTATAGGTGTTTGGGGGCGATGAAACGCCATCGGTGTCATGGATGTGGCTGAAGATTTGGAATTCGAGGTGCCAGGCTGATCAAACAGCCAATATGACCTGGCCCTTTAAAAAGGAGATTTCTTTTGTTGCAGGCAATCCTCCCTGCAGGAGCTGAGAGCGCCCGGGCAGGGACGCACCGATCTCGGCCGCCCAAGCTCGTGATTTTTATTGTTGCAGGTGGTCCTCCCCGCAGCCAGTTCGGGAACCCAAGCGGGTTTCCGACTGCCTGACGGAGCTATTCGCGGCCATCCCGCCCGCCACAAATCCATGCAAACCATTGATTGCGAGTGCAATGGATAGGTTTCCGGGCTGGCATGGTGCAAGTCGGGCAGCAGCTAGTCGGTTACGGAAATAAGAAAACCAGGGTTTAGATAAAGCTTAGTGGGCATGACCCCAAAACAAAGGCGGGCAACCGAACGGGTCCATGGCAGCCACGCACCATCCCGGGCCGAACCAGGTTTGCGCCCAATCATGGTGGACGGCGAGCGGGTGACCTCGGGTGGCGGGCGAATCAGTCGCGCGTGCGCCGTTCGAGGGATTCCTCGAGGGCGGTTTCCACGAGGAGGGCGGCGATGCCCTCTGTGGCAGCGTCGAGGGTGTCGACGGCTTCTTTGAGCGCTTGGTGGTCGCTTCCCTTGATCGCGGTTTCCGTTCGTTTCGCGGCGCTCTCGATTTCGCGGCGCTCTTGTGCATCGATTTTTCCGTCGAGGACGTCAAGGGCGGCGGCCACGGCGGGCAGCAGTTCTTTGGCCTTAAGGGCCGCCTCCGTCCACCGCCGCTCATGGAAATCTTCGAGTGCGTGGTCGATGCTGGACGCGATCATTTCGCCGACCTTCGAGTCGTCGACATCGACGGCGGAGGATTCGATCCGCAGCGTTTGGTCGTGTCCGGTGTGGATGTCGCGGGCTAGCACGGTGAGCACGCCGTTGGCGTCAATGGCAAACTGGATGCCGACACGGCAGCGGCCTTTCGGCATGGGCTCGAAGGGCACGTCAATCGACCCCAGTTCCCAATTGTCGCGCGCCATTTCCCGCTCGCCTTGGAGAATGCGGACGCGCATGGCGGATTGCCCGTCGGCGGCGTTGGTGAACACTTCACCTGCCTTGGCCGGGATGGTGCTGTTGCGGGGGATGATGACATTCATCAGGCCGCCGACGGTCTCGATACCAAGCGACAGTGGCGTGACATCGACTAGAACCATATCGCGCAGGGCTCCCGAGAGGATTCCGGCCTGGATGACCGTGCCTTTGGCGACGGCCTCGTCCGGATTGCCGGAATCAAGCGGCTCGCGTCCGAAAAACGCGCCCACCGTACGCCTGACCGCCGCCAGCCGGGTGCTGCCGCCCACCAAGACCACGGCATCGAGTTCGCCTGCGGCCAGGTCGGCGTCGGCAAGGGCTTGGCGGCAATGCACAAGCGTGCGTTGGACGAGGGGCTCGGCAAGGCGGTCGAGGTCGTCGCGAGTGAAGGCCACTTCGAGGTGGGTGCCGGGAGTGAGGAAAGGCAGCGCCAGGGTTTCACTTTCGCAGGTGGCGAGGTTTTCCTTCACCTGCCGGGAGGTGGCGAGGAGCCTTTGCAGCGCGTCGAGCGGCAGTTCGCGCCACTGGTCTTGATCGCCGTCGGCCCGGTGCCATGCCTCACGGGCGATGGCGAGGTCGAGGTCGTCGCCGCCGAGCAGAGTGTCGCCATGACTGGACAGCACCTGGAACACCCGATCCTGGTGCTCGAGAATGGATATATCGAATGTTCCGCCGCCGAGATCATACACGGCAATTTTCGCGGGGCTTTTGAGGCGGTCGAGCCCGCAGGCAAGAGCGGCGGCGGTGGGTTCGTTGATGATCCGCACGACGTCCAATCCGGCTCGGCGTCCGGCTTCGATGGTTGCCTGCCTCTGGCCATGATGAAAATAGGCGGGCACCGAGATCACTGCCTTGTCCACCTCTCTGCCGAGGCGGAAGGCGGCCGTTTCCCGAAGGCGCGTGAGGATCGCGGCCGAGGCGTCCACCGCCGAAACGCAGGTTTCGCCGATGGCGATGCCGGGGGAGCCGTCGTCGGCGAGGGCGACGGCAAATGGTGGCTGCCAGTCCCCTTCTCCGGGACGGCGGCCGATCAGGCGCTTGATCGAGCGCGCTACACGCCTGGGCTCCGTGGCGGCAAGCCTGAGAGCCGGGGCACCCACCACCGGGGGCGCTCCGGGCGGCGCGTTTTTTGGCCAGGCCACGGCAGAGGGGAGGAGCCTTGCACCCTGTTCGTCGGCCAACAGGATGGGAAATCCGCCATCCACTGCGCCGACAAGCGAGTGGGTGGTGCCGAGATCGATGCCGAGAATGGTTTCCGCCATGAGTTACCTTGCGGTGGTCAGGGGAACGGGGTGGTGGGTGCACCCCAACCGCCAGAGGCCACTTTCAGGAGCGGCTGGGCGGGTCGTCGAGGTGGCCGGGATTTCCAGGAAAGGTCCGAGCGAGAAATTCGAGGGCCTCCCGGGTCTCCTGACGCCAGCGCGCGATCGTCTCCTTTGACACGCGGGATTTGCGGGCCACAGCTTCTTCCAGTTCCCGGTAATTGGCCGAAAGCGTATCGAGATAGCGCTGGATGGCGTCGAGCACCGCTTGCGGTGTCTCGCTAGCCTGACGGCGGATGGCTTCCAGCCTCGATTCGCCCTGCCGCTTTGCCTCCGCCATCTCGGCCTTGAGCACGACTTCGGCCGGCACACGGCGCAGATTGGTCGCCAATCCGAATTTAGCGAGCAGCCAGATCGCCCACTTTGTGGGATCAAAATTCCAGGGTTTGACGCCGTTGCGGTAGTCGTGCTGGAACTCGTGGTGATAATTGTGGTAGCCCTCGCCGAAGGTAACCAGTGACATGACAAAGCTGTCGCGGGCCGAGCACTTGGTGGAATAGGGGCGACTGCCCACCGTGTGGCAGAGCGAGTTGATAAAAAACGTGCAGTGCTGCACCGCCACCACGCGGCAAATTCCGCCGATCAGCAATCCGCCGAGGGCCCCGCGCCAAGTCGGGTCCCACCAATAGCCGAGAGCCGTCGGCAGCGCCAGGCCGACAATCACCGCAATCCAGCGCCACCACCGATGCTGCCACATGACCAAGCGGTCACGCTCGAGATCTTTCACATTGTCCAATGGCGGCTCGGGATGGAGTTTGAACATAATCCAGCCGATGTGCGCCCAGAAAAATCCTTTGGAAATGTCATAAGGATCATCGTCGTGGTCGACATGCTTGTGGTGCTTGCGGTGGTCGGACGCCCATGCCAGAACCGAATTCTCAAAAGCGCAGGCTCCGAAGATCAGGGTGAACATGCGGATCGGCCACGCCGCCTTGAAAGAAAGATGGGAAAACAGGCGGTGGTAGCCAAGGGTGATACTCATCCCGGTGAGCACGAACATCACGCCAAAAAGAACCCACGGAAACCACGTGAAACCGAAATACCACAAGTAGACAGGAGTGGCGAAAACGGCCGCAAAGGCGGTGAGGATCAAAAACGAACTGGTGGCCCAGTCAACACGGCGGAATGGAATGCGGCAACTCATTGGGGGGGTGGGGGGTGAAGAGGCCGAACTTTGGCAGCGATTGCCAGAGCTTGCAAGGCGGATCGAAAATTTCTGGGATGGATGGCCTGCGACGGCCTAAATCCGGTGCTAGCGCCACCGACCCTCACTTGGCCCGGCGCGAGGGCTGGCAGCTCAGACACACCACCGAACTCGAAACACTTCACTGTTGTATATTTTTCGGAAATCCTTTCTCGTTAACAGCATCATGTGACTGTCTGTCCTCCGGACCACGCTCGCGAGACCCTTCGATCCGATCAGCTTGTTCCGGCCGCTCCACGGTCTCGGTGATCACAGGCTTGTCCTGCCCGACCGGGCAGGATCCGCTCATTCAAGTGTGCACCCCGAACCGGGGCAGCACCCATTTCATCAATACGATGTAGCACCCGATAAAGGCGCAGATGGTCAGAAATTCCTTCATGGTCAAAGCACTACGCCTGCGGCGGACTGTCGGCATCTGGATAATCGAACAATTCGACGGTCTTCCATTCCGGCATCCGCGGCAGCACCCGGGCAAGGGCATCGCGCACCCGAAGGCGGATTCGCAGCGTCAGCCACCGCCCCCGGCGTGCCTTGCCTACCTGCTTGAACGTGAGCCGCCCGCCCGACGCCTCTACTAAGGCGGCATTGTCCAAACCGGCCTCCGTCATGATCCTGTCAAGCGGCTGGGGTCCTAGGTTCCGGGTGATTGGCTTCATGGGCAAAGATCGCACGGGGTGGCTGTTCCTGCCCGCGATTTTCGGGTGAATCATCGCTTTTGCGACGCTTTGCAGTATGTTTGAACCCGCAGACGGCGTAAACCTGCTGTCGCCGCACCCCACGCCATGAGCCACTCTGTGCTCCTCACCTCCTGCCTTTTCCAGTCCACTCCCGGTGCCCACCGGGCGCTTCTGGGGCGTTCCGGCTTGGAAGTGACCCACCTCCGTGGCCCATTGCCCGCTTCCGAACTGGGTGGAGCATTGCGCGGACACGAAGCTCTGGTCTGTGACAACGATGACGTGACGGCCGAGGTGCTCAGCGGTGCCGTCCCAGATCTTCGGGTCATCAGCAAGGTGGGATCATCGACTTCCTCCATCGATCTCGAGGCCTGCCGCAGACACAATGTCCAGGTGCTAACCACCAGCAGCATCAATCACCACGCGGTGGCGGAGCAGACCTTCGCTCTGATTCTCTCACTCAGCCGGAGGGTCGTGCCGCTTGCCAATGCGATTCGCGAAGGCAAATGGCGTCGTGAGCCGGGCAACGAGTTGCGGGGCCGCCGACTCGGCATTCTCGGCCTCGGGCGGATCGGCCTCGAAGTGGCTGGGCTCGGCAGAGCGTTTGGCATGCAAGTGCTGGGCTATGGGAAGTTCTGGCCGGACGAAGAGGCCGCGAGGCTCGGGATCGAGCGGATGCCCGACCCTGCAGCGCTTGCCTCGGAGTGCGATATTTTAAGCCTGCACACCAGCTACCGAGCCGAGACCCACTACATCGCCAACGACGACTTGATCTCCGCCTTGCCGCCGGGCGCGCTCCTGATCAATACGTCCAGGGCCGCCCTTGTCGACCCCGGTGCTGTGCTGGCCGCCTTGCAAAGCGGGCACCTGGGAGGCTTCGCAAGCGATGTGCCAGAACCCGAACCTCCCGACCCCGACGACCCGCTGATCCTGCACCCGAACGCCTTGTTCACGCCCCATGTCGGATCGTTCACATTCCAAAGCGTCCCGCGTATCCTCGTGCGCGCGGTGGAAAACCTTCTGGGCTTCCTCAAGGGCGAAAATATGCGCTCCGGAAACGGTCACCCTTGACGGCGGGGGCCTAATTCGGCTACGCTGCAGGGAAAAAATCATGCCGCTAGTCACCCGCCCGGCACCACCTCCCGCCGCAGCCATGTTCCTCTCCTACTGCACCAACATCCACCCTGCGGAAACCTGGTCGGAAACCTTCGCCGCCCTACTCGGCCCAACCACCTCCGTGGCTCGCAAACTCCGCCGCTCACAAGGCGATCCCTTTCCTGTGGGCCTGAGGCTGAGCGCCCTGGCAGCCAGTGAGCTTCTCGAAGACCGCTGTCGAATCCGCGACCTGCGCGCCTGGATGGAGGAGGAGAACATGCTCGCCTACACCATCAACGGCTTTCCCTACGGAAAATTCCACGGCGGCAGGGTAAAGGAAAATGTTTTCGCCCCGGATTGGAGCACGCCAGAGCGCGTCGGCTACACCCGTCATTTGTTTCAAATTCTCGCGGAGCTGCTGCCCGAAGGCGGCGAGGGATCGGTATCGACAGTGCCCGGCTCCTTCTCCGGATTTGTAAAAGCCGAACCCGGAAGAAAGGCCGCGATTCTCGCCGCGTTCCGCCAATTTGCCCTGGAACTCGACCAACTCGCCGACGCCACCCGCGTCGACTTCCACCTGGGCCTCGAACCCGAACCCCTAGGTCTAATCGACAACACCGACAACACTCTCGATTTTTTCAGCGACTTATCAGAAGGCGCAAGTTCGGACGAACGCGGTGCCATACTCCGGCGCCTCGGACTCTGTTACGACACTTGCCACTTCGCTATCGTCGGCGACGATGCCGCCACAGCCCTCGGAAAGTTCGCCGCCGCCGACATCCGCCTTTCCAAGGTCCACCTTTCAAATGCGCTTACTGCAGATCCAAAGGCACCCGGCGCGCTTGACCACGTCGCCGCATTTGCCGAGCCCGTCTACCTTCATCAGGTCGTAGCCGACATGGCGGAGCAGCCTCCACTGCGGTTCCCGGACCTGCCAGACGCCCTCGACCACCCCGAGGCTGCCGCAGCCACCCAGTGGCGCATCCATTTTCACATCCCTCTTTACGCGAGCCCGAAGGCACCACTAGGATCAACGTCCACCCACCTTCTCGACACCGCGCGCTGGCTCGGCAACCACCCCGGCCGTTGCCGCCACTTCGAAATCGAAACCTACACCTTCAACGTGCTACCCGAACATCTCCGCCCCGGGACTGTCGAAGAGCTGATCATCTCCGAATTCAACTGGTGCAACAAGCATCTGCTACCAATCATCGCTCCGGGAACTTGAAAACCCCGCATCAATTCTCGTTGGGCGAGAAGGCTTAGGAGAAAGCGAACTCGCACGGCCGCGCAAGCCGCCCCACCGCCCTCAATCCACCTGCGAAAGCAGCCACCGCCCGCCAAGCGCCCGCCCCTTGATCAAAGCTTCGCAGCGCTCGCCCATCTTCGACAACACCCGCACCTCCAAATCGCTGTCCGGTCCCGCCCGTTTCCTCTCGCTGCCCCCCGACGTCCCCAAACTCTTTCCCCTCCGTTCACACCGGATGCCCCCATCACCACTTTTTTCCGCCCGAGCTGGCCCCGCCGACGGATCCCGATACTCCCCAACACGCTGACGCCCCACGAATCGCGCCCGCTCAAGCATTGCACAGTGCACTTCCAGCACCTCCGCATCCTCCAGCTCACCACAGCGCCCGACGCCCCACAGAAGCCGCAGACCCGCCATCCCCTCCGCATCTCCGCGCCGCGCCGCTCCATACCCGCTCCAATCGCTCTGCCCGGCTTCCCCAACCAGCTTGGCACGCACCGGATTCAAATCAATATAGCCCGCCACAAAGCGCGCCAGCAAACCCAGACCCTCGCCTCCCTCATCCCGTTCGTTGTGCGCCAGCATCACACTGTGGAAACGCCCCTCCCACAGCGTCCCCTCCCGGTTCTTGCGCCTGTTGAACCACTGCGTAAACCGCTGCTTGAGCGTCTTCACGAAATCGCTCAAAGAACCAATCCTCGCGCGAAATGGAGCCAGATACGCCCGCCGCGCCTCCTCGCTGGGCAAACTCTCCCACACCGTGCGGAAATAGCGCATCCGCAGCGCGCTGTAGATATGCTCCATGCGCGCCAGCACCTCCTCGTCGCCAAGCGATTCGGGATCCTGCGGTGGAATGCGCACCAGCAGGTGAAAATGATTGCCCATCAGGCACCAGCTCACCAC
>SLCJ01000406.1 GCA_007125835.1 Verrucomicrobiales bacterium
GGTCAGAACATGGGTGACACTTGGGAGGGGTGAGGGTTACAGATTGGTGGTGGTAAGGCGGTGTTTTTATTGGGTGGGAGGGAGGGCTGTGCGGTAGCCGTCGGCGTAGGCTTGGAAGACTTTATGGATTTCGTCGCGGATGCGGCGGAAGGCGTCCTTTTCGGATTCGCCTGGGCGCGCGGCCTTGGGTGGATCGTCGAAGCCCCAGTGGTGGCGTTGTGTCTGCCCGGGGAAGGTGGGGCAGGCATCGCTGGCATTGCCGCAGACAGTGATTACGGTTTCGATCCCGGTGTCGAGGAAGCGGTCGAGCTGTTTGGACTCGTGGTGAGAGATATCGATGTTGATTTCAGCGAGTGCTTCGATGGCGATGGGGTGCACGTATCCGGCGGGATGTGAGCCTGCGCTGTGGACGTCGAACAGGTCGCCTGCGAGGTGGCGGAGGATGCCTTCGGCCATGTGGCTACGGCAGGAATTGCCGGTGCAGAGGATGAGGACTTTGCGCTTTTTCATGTTGGGTGGCGTGTGTTGGTGAGGCAGAGGTTGGGTTTTTTAGGTGGGCTCTTGATTTGCCTGGTTGGTTGTGGTGGTGTTGTGGTGGTGGATGAGGTGTAGCAGGGCGTGGCGACCGATGGGTTCGAGAGGCGACCAGTCGACGGCATAGACTTTTCGACGGGAGTGGTTTTGGAGGATTTCCTGGATGTGTTTGGATTCGGAACGACTGCGGGCGGCGAGGATGGGGTCGGCTGTGGTCAGGTCGGCGAGGCTCTGATTGATGATCCAGCTTTGTGGTTCGATGCCGGCGCGGCGCAGGTCGTCCTGGAGGTCGGCGGCCTCGCGCACGGGAGTGGTTTCGGCAAGGGTTACCAGCAGGATGCGGGTGAAGGCGGGATCGCGCAGGCGCGGCAGCAGGTTTGCGATAGCTTCTTCATGATGGGGGGAGCGGGATTGGCGTCCGAGTTCTCGATGGTAGGCTTGGGTGGCATCGAGTAGGAGCAGGGTGTGGCCGGTGGGGGCGGTGTCGAGCACGACGAATCCATTGTCTCCGTGAGCGACGGTGCGAGCGAACGCGCGGAATACGGCGATCTCAGTGGTGCATGGTGATCGGAGGTCTTCTTCGATGAGGGCTTTGGCCTCTGGATCGAGGTTGTCGGGTTGGGAGGCGAGCACTTCGCGGGTGTAGGCTTCTGTTTCGGCCTGTGGATCGATTCGCTCAATCTGAAGAGTGCCGGTTTCTCCGTTCAGTGCGTCTTGCAGATGGGCTGCGGGGTCGGTGGTGGAGAGCAACACATTGGCGCCGCGCTCTGCCAGGGCGAGGGCGAGAGCGGCGGCGATGGTGGTTTTGCCCACGCCGCCTTTGCCCATGGTCAGGATTACGCCGCGGCCTGATGCCGCCAGTTCTTCGGCAAGGTCGGAAGGGTTGGAAGGGTTGGAAGGGTTGGAAGGGTTGGAAGGGTTGGAAGGGTTGGAAGGGTTGGAAGGGTTGGAAGGGTTGGAAGGGGGGGTGCCGTTTTGGATGTTGTTTGTGGTGGAGCGGAAGAAGGCGCGGAGTATGTCGAGGCCGACGAGGTTGTCTGAAAGGAGGGGGGCGAGGTAGAGTGGCTTGGAGGCGAGAAACTCCTTCGAGGTGGCAATGGCCCGGGATTGTTTTTCTGCCCATTTGGCGGACACGTCGTCGTCGGGGTGGGTTGGGGTGAACCAGCCGTTGATCGCGAGGCATTGGTTGGAGATGGCGAGGTTCTCAAGTTCTTGGGCGGTACGCCGGGCTTCCCGCAGGGCAGCCGGTTGCGGTCGGCTGACGAGGATGACGCGGGTTTGTGTGTGGTCCTTGAGCACGTCGACTGCGGTCGAATAGAGGGAGCGTTGTTTTTCCAATCCGGCCAGGGGACCGAGGCAGGATTGACCGCTGGTGTTGTGATTGAGAAAGCCGGTCCATGCTTGGGAGAGGGCCATGAGGCGGAGGGTGTGGCCGGTGGGGGCGGTGTCGAAAACGATATGTGCGTGGGTGGCGGCGTCGGCTCCGTCGGCGGCGAGGAATTCGGTGAATTCGTCGAAGGCGGCGATTTCCATTGTGCATGCGCCCGAGAGCTGCTCTTCCATTTCGCGCAGGGTGGGTTCCGGGAGCAGTCCGCGCATGGGGCCGATGATCCGTTCGCGGTAGGCTGCCGCTGCGGCGGCGGGGTTGATGTTGAGAGCGGAGAGGGTGGGGGCGGAGGGCACAGGGCGTGGCGTGCGTGCGAGTTCGAGGCCCAGCACTTGGTCGAGGTTCGAGGCGGGGTCGGTGCTGACCAGGAGGGTTTGGCGCCCTGAGTCGGCGAGTGCAAGCGCGGTGGCGCAGGCGATGGATGTTTTTCCCACGCCTCCCTTGCCGGTGAAAAACAGGAAACGCGGCGCATCCGTCAAGATGTCGGCGATGGGTCTGTGTGGGAGGGGAAGTGTGGAATGCAAGGGGGATGAGGGGGTGGTCTGGTTGTTGTTGTGGTGGTTCACTGCGGATCGGATGGGGAGGTGTTTTGAATGCGTTGGAGCAGGGCGGTGCGTTCGGTTTCCCCGGGGTAGCGTCCCTTGAGAACCAATTCCCCATTGATGAAAATCAAGGGCAGCGCGGTGGTGCCTTCGTCGTTGAGGATTCGCTTTACTTCCGGGTTGCGGGCGAATTCGGCGGGTTGTTGGGCTAGGTTGTAGCGTTCGACCGTGGCTCCGAGGCTTTTGATTTGCTGGAGCATTTCGGTGATTCTGAGGAGTGTTGGGTCTAGCACTGGGCCGCAGACGCCGGTTGAGCAGCACATGGGGGGATCGAAGAGAGAGACGGTGATCATGGAGTGGATTGGGGAGCGTTAGCAGGAGTTGGTGAGGCAGAGGTTGCGGATGATTCCGGGGGTTTTCTCATCGCAGGCGGCGCCCCAGCGGGCAACTACGTCGGTGCGGCGTTCGATGTCGGCGGCCAGTTCGGGGTCGGATTTGCGCAGGGAGGGCAGGGCTTTGAGATTCGCGGCGAGCAGCGGGTTTGGGGCGGCGGCGAGGCGGCAGATCGTCCAGTTGTGGCAGCGGTGGCTCTCGACCGCGCCTGCGCTCCGAAGTACTTTGAGGTGGCGTGACACTTTGGGCTGGTCGATCTCCAGGACTTCGCCGAGGTGGCAGACGCAGAGCGGGCCATCCAGCAGGAGATTGAGGATTCGCAGGCGTGTGGCATCGCCTAGGCACTGATAGAGTTTCGCTGCCTTGATCATGCGGATAAAGAAGCACAGGTAGAATATTCGAGCAAATGCATATTCGATTTTCCGCATTTTAGTTCTGGCGTAGGGTGGTGGCCGGAGGCGAGGTGGTGTCGATCCGGCATTGCGGAGTGGCTGGGGGGATTTAAATTAATGCGACAAATCCGGGTGCGGGGTGCGTTCTCTAGGGAGGGCAATCCGCCCGGGACATCCGAGTTGAATTTGAGAACACAATGATATCCACCCCCCCAGAGACAGGCGCGCGCGGAGAGGCATCCGGCCTGCCCCCTGAGATCGGCTCGCGACTGGAGCGTCTGCGGCGCAATCTGTGGCGGGCGAAAAGCCTGGAGACGGCGTTGGTGGCCGTTTTCTTCGTGTTGGCGGCCTTTGGCGCGATGTTTGTGTTGGACCGCATGGCGGACACGCCGGTGTGGCTGCGGATCTGTCTGCTGGCTGTGGCGTTGGCGGTATTTGTATTCTACCTTCCATACCGCGTGCATCGCTGGCTGTGGCGGTATCGGCGGCACCACGATTTGGCGCGATTGGTGGCTGCGACGCATCCGCGTTTTGGCGACCGTTTGCTGGGAGCCGTTGAGCTGGCGGCGCGTGAGGAGGATGAGGAGGCTTTGTCCGGGGTGTTGAAGCGCGCGGCGCTGCGGCAGGTGGCGGTGGAGGCGGAGTCCCGTCCGGTGGTTTTTGTCGATTCGCTGCCGAAGACGCGCAACCGGCGTTGGGCGGGACTTTCGGCCTTGTGTGTGGCGGGAGCGGCGGCGTCGTTTTTGTTCGCCCCGGATGCGGCTTTCAACTCGATGAAGCGCTGGCTGAATCCCTTTGGTGATATCCCGCGCTTTACTTTTACGCAGTTTGAGCCGCTGCCGGAACGACTGGTGGTGGCAAGGGGTGAGCCGTTCGAGCTGCGTCTTCGCCTGGCGGATACCTCGCGGCACCTTCCCTCGCGGGCTTCGGTGCGCGTGGGTGCGGACGCGGCTTTTGAGGTGGAGCGCGAGGGCCGGGAATTCGAGTTTCGTTTCAACGGTGTGCTTGAGCCGCAGACGCTGGCTTTTGCAGCGGGGGACAGCCTGCCCCAGATTGAAGTGGTGCCACTGCCGCGCCCGGCGGTGGTGGCGGCGCGTGCCGAGGTGCGGCTGCCGGAGTACCTCCAGCAGGTGCCCCAGAAGGTGACACTGGCTGACGGGAGTTTTTCGGCGGTGGAGGGTTCAGAGGTTATGTTAGAGTGGGAGACGACACGCCCGCTGGCCCGCGCGAGGCTGGTCGAGGTGTCGGCGGACGCGGGTGGGGGTGATGTTCCGGCGCGGAATCTGGCGATCAAGGGGGAGACGGTGGGAACGGCGGACGCGATTGAGGTTGGCTTGGCCCCCCGGGCTGAAGAAAGCGGAGGCCGCCCGGCGTATCGGATGCGGCGTTTCCAAGTTGAGTTTGCCGATGAGAATGGCCTTGAGCCTGCGCGTCCTTTCCCGCTGGCGATGCGGGTGGTGCCTGACCTTCCACCTACGGTGTTTCTCGAAGCCGGGGCGCGCGAGGTGATGATTCTTGAGGAGGAAACATTGGAATACCGAGTCTCGGCTGGCGATGATTTTGGCGTGCGGCGTGTGGGCTTGCAGTGGGTGGATGCGATGAACCGGGAGGCACCGCCATTGGGAGAGGTGGTTCTCGCCGAAGGCGGACCGTTGATGCGCCGTCTTGAAGCGGAAGGGGTGTTCAGTCCGGAGTCGTTGCGTCTTGGGCCGCAGCGGCTGTGGCTGCAGGCCTGGGCTGAAGACTACCATCCTGAAAGGGGGCGTGTGCTTTCGGAGCCAGTTTTGCTGGTGATCATGGATCGCAGCGAGCACGCGGAAATGCTTCGCGACCGTTTTTCGCGGTTGATGGATCGGCTGGAGGAGGCGGCGCGGCGCGAGAACTCGAATCTGGCGGAGAACCGGCGGATCGAGCGCCTTCCGGGGGCGGAATTTGAAACGGAGGAGACCCGTGAGAGGGTGGAGCAGCAGCTGCGGGCCGAGGAGGCGAATCGCGCGTCGATCGAGGAATTGGGTGAGGACGCTGCGGCTTTGTTCCGTGAGGCGTTGCGCAACCGCGATGTGCAGGCCGAGGCGATGCAAAATTGGTCGCGTCTTCTGGAGGAACTGGACCGCATCGCCGAAGAGGGGATGCCGGCCGTGGAAGACGCCCTGGCGCAGGCTGCCGAGCCCGGCGACCGCTCGGGAGAAGAGCGCAAGGCCGACGCCGCCGAGGCGGTCGAGCGGCAGGAGGAGGTGTTGGAAATGATGCGTCAGGCGATGCGTTTCGCCAACCGCGTGGAGCAGAACATGGAGGCGGGTGCCTTTGTGACGCGGCTTCGGCAGGCGGCACGTGGCACCGATGCCCAGGCGACGACGCTGCGAGAGTTCGTGCGGCGGCGCGTCGGCATCGAGGGGCCGACGCGAACTGCCGGGCTGGAGAGCGAGGCGCTCGAACGGGATGATTACGCCACATTGGCGGAGGCCTCTTCCGATCAGGATGCACTGCGCCGCCGTCTCGAGGTGCTGGCTGAGGACCTCGGGCATTTTTACCGCCGCACCGACCGTGAGGTTTTCGAGCAGATCCGGACGATGATGGTTGAGTCGGAAATTCTGGATTCCTATGGGAGGATGGCCGGGCAGATGCGGCGCAACTGGGCAGGCCGCACGGTGCCCGAGCTGCTCACTTGGGCCGAACGGATCCACGAATGGGCCGACTTGCTGGACCCCCGCAGCGGCGGCGGGGGAGGCGGCGGAGGAGGAGGCGGTGGATCGGAAGCGCAGGGCGACGTGGAACTCATGCTGCAATTGCTGCGCTTCGTGCAGCAGACTCAGGATATCCAAGGGCGAACCCGCTCGATTGACCGGCGCAAGAGCGAGGCGGGCGGCGAAGACGCTCCAGACCGCGGCGCGGAGGCAGGGGAAGGGGCTTCAAGTGTGACTGAACCCCAGCTCCCGGACGAAGCGTAGCCTTTTCAGAGACATGAAGACATTCGAAACCAATGACCGGATCATTCGGACGGGGCTCTTATCAAGGCCTTTCTGGGTGGGACTGCTGCTGGCACCCGCATTCTCCCTTGCGGATACAGTGCCTGCCGCAGTGGACCCCGATGATCTGGACGAGCAAACCCTGGCACTTTCGCGCCGACAGGACGACCTCTCGGCTGAGGTGCAGGATTTGATCTGGAACCAGACCGACCGTGACTTGGCACGCTTTTTGGAAGAGGTGGACGAGGCCATGCTTGACTCGCGGGACCTGCTTGAGGCCATGCTGACCGGTGGCGAGACGATTGCCGCGCAGCAGGACGTGCTGGAACGAATCTATGAGGCCGCCAAGCGCGCCGTCGAGAATTCGCGGAGCCCGCAGCAGCCGCCTGAGGATGGTGACGAGGATGGTGAGGATGGCGAGGATGGCGAGGAAGGGGCCAATGGAGAGGGAGAGGGCGAAGGGGAGGGTGAAGGAGAGGGCGAAGGAGAGGGTGAAGGTGAGGGTGAAGGTGAGGGCGAAGGAGAAGGCGAAGGAGAAGGCGAAGGAGAAGGCGAAGGCCAGGGTGAAGGAGAGGGTGAAGGAGAGGGGCAAGGCCAGGGCCAGGGTCAGGGACAAGGAGGTGGGGAGAGTGACGAGGCGGGAGCGATGGAGGCCATGCTCAAGATGATGGAGAACATGTTGGGAATCACCCCGCAGGATGAGGCGCCCGGCGAAGGGGACGGATCTGGCACTGAGGGCCTTGGACCTGTGGGTCCCGGTGGTGAGGTGGACGGAGGCGGCGAGGCCGGTGAGGTGGCGGAGCAGATGCTGCGCGAACGCACGGTTCCGCGTGCGGGTGGAGCACCACCCGAGATGATCCCCCCTGAGTACCGCAGGCAGCTCGAAGCTTTTCATCGCGCCCTCGACCGCCTCGACACCCCCGGACAACCCTGAACCATCGCGAATTCCCGTTCAAGACATGAAAACCCTCTCAAATCGTAAATTGATTTTCCGTTCGTCGCGCTTATGGGGTGCCGCGCTGCTGTCGGCCTTGGCGTTGGCTATTGGTGCGGTGTTTCCGGTGGTGGCGCAATCGCTCACGCCGTTCGCCAACCGCGACCCGATTCCTCCACAGCTTGACCCGATGTATCAACGCGGCGAGCGCTTTCTGGTGGCGACGCAGAATGCGGATGGTTCGTGGGCTGATAATTACGGATCACAGGCCGGGGTGGTGGGGCTGGCGGTGAAAGCCTTGATGGGGCGGGGTGAGGATCCGAATACGGGGCCAAATGCGGTGGCCATCCGGCGGGGCTTGGAGTTCATTCTTTCCCAACAGGATCCAGCCACAGGCTACATTGGCCAGTCAATGTACAACCACGGCTTTGCGGCGACGGCCCTGGCCGAGGCGTATGGCGAGGTCCGCATGCCGGGGCTGGGCGTGGCGTTGCAGCGCAGTGTCGATTTGATACTCACCTCGCAGCGGAACAACCGCCACGGTGCGTGGCGTTACAATCCCAATTCGCCGGATGCCGACACCTCGGTGGCGGGTGCGGTGGTGGTGGCTTTGTTTGCGGCGCGCAATGCCGGAGTTTACGTGCCGGACGAGTCGATCCGCGATGCGCTCGACTATTTCGACCGCATGCGCGCTCCCTCCGGCGGCTATGGATATACCACCAGCAGTGCGCCCAATTTCAATCGCACCGCGATCGGCATGCTTGTCTTTTCCTTGGCAGGTCGTGATGACGA
>SLCJ01000145.1 GCA_007125835.1 Verrucomicrobiales bacterium
GCCAGACGCCGCGCCGGCAGCGTGGTCGCTCCCTCGGTCTCCACCTCGGCGGCCACCGTGCCACTCACACCGACGTCCAAGTCAGTGGTTGTGAGCTTGAGTTCGCCATCTCTGGCTTCGATCAAAACATTTGAAAGAATGGGCAGCGTGGATTTCGAACTCACCACGTGCTGCACCTGATTGAGCCCGTTGAGAAAGTGCTCCTTGGTGATGCGGAATTTCATGCCGTAAACCATGCACCTTTTCCGTCATTGTAAAAGCGAAAAACAGCATCTGGAGAGCATTCCTTTCGCAACCACAAGATATTGTGGTTGCTGGGACACATCGAGACAAAAACCACTAGACCTTGTGTTGCGCACCATGCTTGAGAGGGACCGCCGGGCGCTTCCAAGACCGGGCGCAGCACCGCCGAGCCCGCCGAGCCTGCCGAGCCCGCCTTATCCCCGGGACAGTTCATCCTGCAGGCGGGCGATGCCGAGTCGCAGCGCCGAATCCCCCTGCATTCGCTCTTCCACCCGTTTGCAGGCGTGCAACACCGTTCCATGGTCGCGGCCGCCGAAACTCTCGCCAATCTCGGCCAACGACGCCGGGGTCATTTTCCGTGCCAGATACATCGCCACCTGCCGCGGAAAGGCGATGTGGGCCGGCCGGCGCTTGCTTGCCATGTCGGCGAGACGCACGTCGTAGTGCTCGGCCACCCGCCGCTGGATGCTGTCGATGGAGATCACCGAGCGTTTCTCCTCCTGGAGGAAATCGCGAAGCAGTCGCTCGCAGAGCCCACCGGTGATCTTTTCGCCACTGAGCGAAGCGTAGGTGGCGAGGCGGGTCAGCGCGCCTTCGAGGCGGCGGATGTTGTTACGAATGCCGCCGGCGATGAAATGGACCACCTCGTCGCCCACGCTCACGCCCCATTCCTCCGCCTTCTTGCGCAGGATCGCCACACGGGTCTCTTCGTCCGGCGGTTGGAGTTCCGCTGTGAGCCCCCACTCGAAACGCGACACCAGCCGCGGCTCCAGGTTCTTGATCTCATTCGCCGGCCGGTCGCTGGTCAGCACAATCTGTTTCTGCCCGTCGAGCAAGGCATTGAAGGTATGGAAAAACTCCTCCTGGGAACGCTCCTTACCGGCGAGAAACTGCACGTCGTCCAGCAGCAGCACGTCGGCGCGGCGGTAGCGCTCGCGGAATGGCGTGAGGCTGTTGCGCCGGATGGCCTCGATGAATTCGTTGGCAAACTGCTCGCCGGGCAGATAGAGGACACGCACCCGCTTTTCACGGCGCAGGAGTTTGTGACCGATGGCCTGCATCAGGTGGGTTTTGCCCAGCCCCACCCCGCCGTGCAGGAAAAGCGGGTTGTAGTTGTCGCCGGGTGCTTTCGCCACACTCATCGCCGCCGCCTGCGCGAAGCGGTTATTGGTGCCAATGACAAACGACCCGAATACATACTCCGGTTTGAGCCCCGCCTCCACCACACGGCGGCGGTAGCGCTCGACAGAAGTGTTGCGGGTGACCACTGGCTTCTCCGCTGCGGGGGCCTGATGCGGCGTCGGAAGCGCACCCCCGTTCTGGGCACCAGCGCCAGCCACCTGCAGGCGCACCTCCCGGCTAAGCCCGTCGCAGGAGACCGCATTCCGCAACTCGTCGAGCAGGTTGCTCTCGATCCACCACTGCTGGAAATCGCTCGGCACCGTGATCAGCGCCCTGCCCTCATCGCAGGCCTCCAAGCGCGCGCCGTCGAAAAACCGAGTGAAGCTGTCCGAGCCCAGCCGGTTGCGCAGCCGCTCGCAGGCGTCGGCCCATAGTTCCGTCTGAATGGCGCCACTCATTCCTGCTCCGAGCCGTTGATGGTTGCCTTCGAATCAGCGGAAAAGTGTCCGTGGCGGCCCTGGGGGTCGGGGGGGGCTTCTTGGGGAAAAACTCGGATCATGATGGTAAAAGGGAAGATGGATGGAGGTCGGCAAAAAGACCGGGCGCAGCCTCCCGGATGGTTTGCCCCAAATTACGGGACGACCGGTGCGAGGCCGACCTCTATCTTAAAAATCTTCGCGCTCCCGACAAGGCTTTTTTTGTCATTTCCGACATCTTCCGCCACTCTAACTTGATCGCACATCTTTATTTTCGGCGTAACCCATTGAGAACTTCGGAACCCCGGAGCGCCCCCATTCCAACCCGCGCCGGAAAAAAATTTTTCCCCATCGGGCCACCGGTTTGCCATTGACGACGACCGAATTCGAGCTTGCCCAACAGGCACAAGGAAGCGACCCATTCCAGTCCATGCCGAGTCTGCCACACCATGCCGTCGCCGCCCGCTGTTTTCTCCCTCCGGTCATCCTCTCCATCGCCGCAACCGTGATCGCCTGGGCATTGTGGCGCGGGGATCCTGGGGTTACCGATGAGCATCGCCTCATCGAAAACTCACAAGTTTTTTTTGCGGCCGTCGGCATGGCTCTCCACGCGCGGCACTGGCGCCAAACGGCATCGCGGCGCGAGTCACCAGCCGCCCTCTACCATGCCATTCTCGCGTTGCTGCTGCTTTCGGTGATCGTGCGGGAGACCGATATCGACACCATCGGAGACCCCCCATTCTGGCCAATCGGGGAGCAGGTGGTCCGGATCACGATCGTCGGCCTTTGGCTCGGCGCTGCCGCTTTTGTGCTGAAAGGTAGTCAGGCACTGCTACGCCACTCCAAAGCCATCCTCGCCGCCCCCGCCTCCCGCCTGGTCGTCATCGGCATTTTTCTTTACATCCTATCGCGTCCGTTTGACAAGGGGCTCATCCCCATCGATCCATCTACCTCCCAACTGGCAGAGGAGTCACTTCAGTTGGCAGCCTGCATCTTCTTTGCCGCATCCGGATTCCACCGCCTGCCCGCCCGGCAGGCCGCACCTCACCCCCACCCACAAAACCCCACCCCAACATGAAACTCGACTGCTCACCCGCCGACTTCATTTTCCCACCCGATGGCAAGGCCGACCTGTCGAAATGGCCGACGGATATCGACCGCCTCTACGATGGCAAGCAAGGCTACCGCTCCCATCTGGAGGAGTTCAAGGAGGAATTGAGCGACCTGCAGCGCGTGCTCTACGCCCACAACCGCCACGCCGTGTTGCTAGTGTTCCAAGGGATGGACGCATCCGGCAAGGACGGGGCCATCCGCCACGTCATGTCCGGAGTCAATCCCCAAGGCTGCCAGGTTTTCAGCTTCACGCAACCAAGCAGCGAGGAACTCGATCACGACTACCTCTGGCGCTGCCAAAAGCGCCTGCCCGAGCGCGGACGCATCGGCATTTTCAACCGCTCCTACTACGAAGAAGTTCTCGTCGTCCGCGTCCTTCCAAGCGTGCTTGCGCGCCAGCGGATTCCCGCCGAACGAATCAATCCCGAAACCATCTGGGAGGAACGCTTCGCCGACATCCGGCACATGGAGGATTACCTCTACCGCAATGGCACCCGCATCCTCAAGTTTTTCCTTCACCTGTCCAAGGAGGAGCAGCGCAAGCGCTTCCTTTCGCGGATCGACGACAAATCGAAAAATTGGAAGCTCACCCCGGAGGATATCGAAATGCGCGAACTCTGGGACAAATATCAGCACGCCTACGCCGACTGCCTCGCCCACACCAGCACCGAAAACGCCCCCTGGCACGTGATCCCCGCAGACAACAAACGCAACGCCAGGCTGATCATCTCGCACATCATTGTCGAGGCCATGAAAACCATCGACATGCACTACCCGAAAGCCAGCCCGGAGCACCGCGAGGAACTGCAACGAATTCGCGAAACCCTGGAATCCTGACCAACCACTCCCCAGCCAGGGCGCACCTGAATCACGGGAAAATCCCGTGATGGCGGTAGCTTTCGCCCACACGCCGGATGCCCAGGACGAAAGCAGCGGTGCGCAGCGATGGCAGCTTTTCTTCTTTCCAAATACGCCGGATCTTCTGGAAGGCGAGGACCATCGTCTGCTCCAACGCCGCGCGCACCAGCTCCTCCTCGCCGGGACCTCGGATCAGGCGCAGCCGCTGCTCGGCCTCCAGCCTTCGCCCCACCAGCTCTTCCACCTTGCCAATCAGCTCCTCCTTCAACAACTCCTCGTGCCTTGACATCATCCGATCAAAACTCACACCCGCCTTGTTTTTCAACCATTCGAAGTACGACACTGTCACACCCCCGGCATTAAGAAAAATGTCAGGCACCACGAAAATCCCCCGCCGCCTCAGAATCTCCTCGGCTTCAAAATCCACCGGCCCATTAGCCCCCTCGCCAACAATACGCGCCTGAATCCGCTCCGCATTCGCCGCCGTGATCTGATTCTCCAACGCCGCCGGAACCAGGATGTCGCAGGGATATTCCAGCAGGCGCGCACCATCCTCCACATTCTCCGCCCCGGGAAAATGAAGGATGGATCCGGTTTCCCGCCGATGCCGCCACACCGCCTCCACATCCAATCCATCTGGGTGGTGAATTCCGCCCTCCCTCTCCGCAATCCCCACCACCACCGCCCCACCCTCTTCCTGCATGAGCCGCGCCGCGTGAAAACCCACATTGCCCAGACCCTGCACGATCACACGTTTGCCCCCCATTCCAGGGGCCAAACCCAACGCTCGCATGTCCTCCGCCACCTCTAGCACCGTTCGCAACCCGAAATAAACGCCCCGCCCGGTGGCCGACGCACGCCCGGGAATGCCCTGCATCCCGAGTGGCTTGCCGGTCACGCAGGCGTAAACATCCGCCTTGTTCATGCAAAGATCTTTGTAGGTGTCGGCAATCCAGCCCATCTCCTTCTCCCCCGTACCGTAATCCGGCGCGGGCACATCGATATCCGGGCCGATGAAATTCTTGCGGATCAATTCGGCGGTGTAACGCCGAATCACCCTCTCGCGCAAGCCCTCGCTCGCCGTGCTCGGATTGATCCGCACACCCCCCTTCGCTCCCCCAAAGGGCACACCGACAATCGCACATTTGTAGGTCATCAGCGCCGCCAGCGCCACCGTCTCGTTCAGCGCCACCGAGCGACTGAACCGAATCCCCCCCTTGGTCGGAAATCGGTGAAAACTGTGCTCCGCCCGAAACGCCTCCACCACCATCACCTTCCCATCATCATCGCGCACGGGAAAACGCAGGCGATACACCGCATTGCACGCGCGTACCTGCGCCGCCAACCCAGGCTCCACACCCGTATGAGGAAGTGCCTCGTCAAAATACCGGCTTACGCTTTCGAAAAAAGCGCCACGTTTGCTCAGTTTGCTCATATCGCTACAGGTTCGAGTCGCTTCACGCAAAGCCATGTTGCGCGGGAAACAATCCGGCGTCAACCCGATTCGCTCCCATTCACACCCGCTGCCGGACGATTCTCGTCCTCCGAGCCATAGTCAGCCCACACTTCCGCCCCGGCACCTGCGCCTCCACCCACATACCACTCGCGCACCGCCTCCGCCACCGCCCGCGCATACTCAAGATAAATGTTCTCCCGCTTCACACCTTCAAACTCGCGCAGCCCCTCATAGGCACCCGCCTGCACCCTCTCAAATGTCAACTCGTGGTTCATCACATGCGGCTCAAGGAAAAGCACCGGTGCCCTGAACACCCGGTTGGCCAGCAAATTGCGGGCCCATACAAAAGGCGACTCACACACCGAGCGGGCGTTCGGCCCGCGATACGTGAAGGGCGGCAGTCCCGTCGCCTCCGCAAGCGCATCCGCCATCACCGCTGCAAACGGAATTTCCTCCTCATGAGTCCGCTGGAGAATCCGCACCAGCGTGTCCAACCTCTCATCGTCGTTGGCCCACTCCTCCGGCAACAGGCAGCCATGCACCAGCACATGCAGGTGATTGTGCGGACTGAAAACAGCCCCATCCGCATCGCCCCATGGCTCGGCATTGAAATGAAGGCAGATCACCACATCCGGACGCAGACGCTCGTTGATCAACGCCGCCCGAGCCCGAATCTCGGCATTCACCACAAAAATCCGGCGTGCAACGCGGCTCACCGCCTCCGCATCCGGCCCAGCCACCCCGCGTTGCGCCAGCCACACCCGAGCATAAGCCTCCAGGTCATCCGGACGCAGACGCGTCAACGGCTCGTCGGAATCGCGCACCATACTCACACGCGCTCCCTCCGCCTCAAGCTTGTCCCGAAGAATCCGCGCCACCTTGAGCACCATGTCCCCCTCGACCACCGGCTTCCCCTCTCCCACCCGGAAATAACGATGCTCCAGCCTGGCCCAACTTCCTCCCAAATGCCCCGGATCCAGCGCCACATGCAACCCATCGAGCGGCGCCCTCGGCAGCGGAACACGAATGCTCACGCGCCACACCCGCAGCAAGGCACGCTCATCCCCGAAAATACGCGTCAGCCCCAATTCCTCCCGCGACCGCCACCCTCGCTGCGGGACAGCCACATCCTCATCTGCAAACCGCAGTTCAAAGCGCTTACCCTCCATGTCCGCCGCCTCGCGGACCACCAACGCACGCTCCTCGCCAATCTCAATAAACTCCTCCCAGCCACCCCCCTCGCCACCATACACCTCACGCAGCAGCCTCTCAAAGGTTTCGCGAGTCATCGTCTCCTGCCACATATCCAGCTCCTCCCACCGGGGAACCGGCGCCAAGGTCGAGTGATTCGGGCGAAACTCCACGTCCCACCACACACCCCGCGCCGCAACAGCAGGCTGAGCCTCCTCCTCGCCGCCACCAGCCGCCAGAGAAAACGAAAACAAGCCACCAACCGGGACAAGGAAAAAAAGAAGCCAAAAGGGGAGATTTTTCATGCAAGGGGGGATTTCCGGTTTCACATTACGCGCATGTCAAATCTGCGCGTGCTTTTCCTCGGCGATGTGGTGGGCGAACCCGGCCGCAAAGCCTTGTCCAAACACTTGAAAGAAATCAAGGCGCGGGAGGAAATCGATTTCGTCTACGCAAATGGAGAAAACGCCGCCGGCGGACGCGGCATCACACCCAAAATCGCCATCGAAATGCTGCGCGCCGGCGTCGCCGTCATCACCCTCGGCGACCACGTCTGGGACCAGGCCGAAATCATCCCCCACTTCGAAACAGAACCCCGCCTGCTCCGCCCCATCAATTTTCCACCAGGCACACCAGGCCGCGGCAGCGTTGTTCTCGATTGCGGCGATACCCGCGTCGCAGTGCTCAATGTCCAGGGCCGGACCTTCATGCACTCCTTCGCCGAAAACCCGTTCCTCGCCGCACAGCAAGAAACCAAACGCCTGCGCGAAGAAGAAAACGCCACTGTGATCCTCGTCGATTTCCACGCCGAGGCCACATCCGAAAAAATCGCCATGGGGTGGCACCTCGATGGCATCGCCTCTCTCGTCGCCGGCACCCACACCCACGTCGCCACCGCCGACGAACGCATCCTCCCAAACGGCACCGCCTTCATCTGCGATGTCGGCATGTGCGGACCCGTCGATTCCGTGCTCGGACGCCGCTGGCAACCCATCGTCCAACGCTTCCTCACCGGCATGCCCGCCCGCTTCCCCGTCGCCTCCGGCCCCGTCGCCCTCAATGGCGTCCTCGCCGATATCGACAGCCTAACCGGCCGCGCCACCGCCATTCGCCGCTTCCGCCACGAAATCCCCTGAGCCATTGGTTTTTCAGCGTCCATATCCTTCCCACCCCACATCCACAACCAGAAATCCACATTCATCATTCGGCAATTTCCCCGTTGACCGATCACCGATCACCGATCACCGATCACCGATCACCGATCACCGATCACCGAGCGCCGAGCGCCGAGCGCGGAGCGCAACCGAAACACCGCGCGAGCGCCTCAGCTCCTCGCCGCCCCGATCCCCAGAACCACTGCTGACCCGCAGCCCGCGCCGCCGCCGCCAGGCTTGCCGCACTTCCTGCCACCCGCCAATAAAGCCGTCCATACCCACTCATCACCCGCTCCCATTCCTCC